>JANPFZ010000157.1:0-12902 GCA_031423655.1 Polaromonas sp. | reverse complement strand
TTTGAAGCGCAGCGCCTGGGCCTGCAGGGCCGCGTTACCGGCTCGCACTGTACCTCCATGCACAGCATGGACAACTACTACGTCAGCAAGTTGATACCGTTAATAGCCGACAGCGGTGTCAGCGTCATCGCCAACCCGCTGATCAACATCACCCTGCAGGGCCGCCACGACAGCTACCCCAAGCGCCGGGGCATGACACGCGTGCCCGAGCTGATGGCCGCAGGCGTCAACGTCGCCTTCGGACACGACTGCGTGATGGACCCCTGGTACGGCATGGGCAGCGGTGACATGCTCGAAGTGGCGCACATGGGGTTGCATGTGGCGCAGATGACAAGCCAGAAGGGCATACGCGCCTGCTTTGATGCGGTGACGACCCACGCAGCGAAGGTGATGCACCTCAAGAGCTATGGGCTGGCGGTGGGCTGCGACGCGAGCCTGGTGCTGCTACAGGCGCGGGATGCGGTGGAGGCGATTCGGCTGCGGGCAAATCGGTTGAAGGTCTGGAAGAAGGGGAAGCTGGTAGCGCAGACGGCGGAGGTGGTGGCGAGCTTGCTGCTGCCAGAGCGATCACCCTCAACCCGCTTTATGGTTTCTCGATAGGCTCGCGGTCGCTTGCGGCGTCCCTGGCCAAGTGCGGCTTTGCCTACTCGGGTACTTGTTTTGTAGAGTCGTCGCTACCCATTCGTCGCCCGCAGTCAGGGATCAAAGGCTATTTTCCCGCTGCGATACCTCACCCCGAACAAGTTTGGCATCAACGGATCGTGAACGGCCCACCGTCAAAGGCCCGGACTTTAAACCTGGCGTTGCCCAGGTATTCCAGCTCCACAAAATCACTGCTCGCGCCGACTATGGACCCGGCTGCGCCAATCGACGTCCGGTTGCCCAGCGACGTGTAGAGCTGGCCTGCTGCACTGCCGGCAGTGCCCGCCGCCACCACAAACTGGTGGCCGTCGCCCGACATTGCCAACGCACGCCAATTGCGGTCCTGAACCGACGGGCTCACGGCCACAAAGCTGCTGCCGCCATCCCGCGAGACCTGAACGCTGCCAATGGTCGGGTTGCCAACGCCATTGGTCTGGGTTGCGCCAATAACCTGGCCGTCGGCTGACATCGCAAGCGCGGTGTAGTCCCCGGTCGGCGCGGGGGTCTGTACCCAATTCAAACCGCGGTCACGCGACACATACAGCGCCGCGTTGGCCCGGCCTGCAATGGCGATGGTGTTGCCGTCATCGGACATGGCCACGCGGTGCCACGCGCTGGTCACGGGGCGGCCAGCGACGATGACGTTGCGCAGCGTCCAGGTGCGGCCGGCGGTGGTTGATACATAAACCTCGCCGTTTTCGCTTGCGGCCACCATGACGACCGCATCGACCGACGCCGCCAGCGCACGCCACGGGCGCTCGAGCGCTGTGCTCGAGCCCTCGAGCGTGCCTGCCTGCCAGCCAGTGTTTGAGCTTGGGTTGCCGGTGCGGTAGATCGGCCCGTTCAGAATGGCCGCCGCCACCACGTTGCCGGTCTGATCGCTTATCACCGACTGCCATTGGCGACCACTCAAAGCCACGCCCGCGTCGGTGCTCGAAAGTTGGCTCCACGTCAGCCCTCTGTCAATAGACCGGAACATGCCGCCGCCAAGCGCCAGCGCCACCATGCTGACCGCGCTGGCTGCCGGAAACGGATAAGGCGTGGTCTTGACCACCACCGACACCCACGCCTGACCCGTGGGGCTATTGCCGACGGTCCAGTTCACGCCCGCATCGGTTGAGACGTGCAGATTGCCAGGATTGTCTGCGGCAACCAGCACCTGGCCGTCCTGGCTGGACGCAGCCGTGTGCCACTGCATCGGCGCCATGCGCGGCGTCCAGCGCTGGCCTGGTGTGACGTTGCCAGGAAGATTCGTCGTGATCACGGCTTGCGGCGTCATGTCAGACCTCGCCGTGGTGCCTGGGCAACAATTGGGAACGAGGCGCCACGGACGCCCGCTGACGCCGCGCACGCTGACGAAGTCTCCGGGCACGATGAAAGGCGGCAGCGTCAGGTCAATCGGAGCAGAGCCCGTGCCACTGACGTCGTAGCGCGTGTTACGACGCGCCGTTGTGTTGACGCTGATCGACACCCCCGCCTCGCGCGGCATAGCGGGCGACCTGGGAACGGGCGTTGCTGACGACCCGGCCACCGCTACCACTGCTGCATTGCCGTCAACCTGTGCGGGCTGGGCCGGGTTGGCGGCCGGCTCCCCAGCGCTGCTGCCCCCGCCGCAAGCTGCCAGCCAAAGGGCCGTCAAGGCGCAAAACACCACCGTCGGGTGCCGCCGCTGGTCGCGTGTTTTTTGTTTCATGATTGATCTTTCAAGCGTCACCACACAGAATTCGAGGGTGGCGTTACTTGCGCCAGCGCAACCTGCGCGGGCATCGCGATTTCAAGTAGGACACCGCCCCCGACGTGTTGCAGTTCCATGAGGAGCTTGTGCTGACCCGATGGCTGCACGATTTGCTGCTGCGCTAATGGGCCTTGGCGTAATGGGACAGCTGGTGGCGGTGCTGATCACGAGAGACGCTTTCCGCTCGATATAGGGCCTGGGGCTGGGGTTTTGCGTCTTACTTATTTAAGAGCAAATCAGTCAAGGCGTATTGGGCGAAATATATTGAAGCCAATGAAATGCCTCGATTGATAGTGTGGTGCTGGTCAGGCAGCCGCTGCGCATCTCGCTGTTATCGGATTGCTCTGATTGCAGGTATCGAATTGTCCCGTAGCCCAGTGAATCCGGGCGCTGGAAGCGGTCAGCCCTAGGGTGCTCATTGCACGTTGGCACTGACAGACACATTGCCGTTGATAGTGAACGTGCAGGTTTTGGCCTTGTTACCGCCGCTTGAGCAGGCCCCGGACCAGATGGCATCGCGGCCATTGCTTACGCTCAAGGTGATCACGCTAATTGCGGCAAAACTGGCCAATTGAGTGCTGCCCACCGCGACATTGATTCCCGCCGGACTCGATGTGATTCGCTCACCGCTGCGCCCGCTGGCGCTCACCGTCAAAGTCATGTTTGCGCCCGGTGGGTTCACCGTCAGCACCGCCGTCCGTGTCACGCCCGCCAGGACTGCGGAGATGGTTGCCGCAGTCGAGGCCGCGACCGAGGCCGTCGTAGCGGTGAAGGTGGCGCTGCTGGCGCCAGCGGCCACAGTCACACTGGCCGGTACGGTGGCCGCAGCGGCGTCGCTGGAGAGCGATACGACTGCGCCGCCAGTCGGCGCAGCGCTCGTCAAGGTCACGCTGCCTTGCGATGTGCCGCCCCCCGTCACGCTGCCGGGGTTTAGCGCCAGTGTGTTCAGGCTGGCCGGCGGGGATGGCGCAGGCACTGGAGTGACGGTGAGCGTGCTCGTCCGGCTGGTGCCGTTGTAGGTCCCGGTAAGCGTGACGGGGGTGTTCGCGCCGACGGCGGCGGTGCTCACGCTGAAGCTGGCGCTGCTGGCACCCGCAGCCACCGTCACACTGGCCGGAACACTGGCCACTGCCGGGTTGCTGCTGGAGAGCGTCAGCACCGCGCCGCCCGAGGGGGCCGCGGCCGTCAGGGTCGCGGTTCCGGTCGACGAGGTCGGGCCTGCCACGCTGGTGGGGTTCACAGATACGGCGGACAAGCTCGCCGCCGCCGGAGCAGCCTGCGGTGTGAAGCGCTGTGTGGCGGAAAAAGGACCGAACACACCGGCAGAATTCTGCGCCCGCACGCGCCACCACAAGCGTTGCGCGGGCAGACCGCCCAGGCTCGCCTGAGAGACGCTGACGATCTGGTTCGCAACGAAGGGCGCTGCGATGGTCGAGGAATCGTCCACCTGGATCTCGTAGCTGGTCGCGTTGGCCACGTCGCTCCAGTCGAAAGTCACAGGTTGCGCCGGCGTCGCGTCGGCGGCCGGGGAGATCAATGTCGGTGCCGCCGGCGTTGTCGGCGGCGGTGCAGTTGAAGGATTCACCGTTAGCGCGGCGGTCCGCGTCACGCCGCCGAAGACTGCGGAGACTGTGGCCGAAGTCGAGGCCGTGACCGAGGTCGTCGTGACCGTGAAGTTCGCGCTGCTGGCGCCAGCCGGCACGGTGACGCTGGCTGGCACGGCGGTCGCGGCCGAATTGTCCGTCAGCGACACCACCGCTCCGCCGCTGGGCACTGGGGCGCTCAAGGTCACGGTTCCGGTCGAAGCGCTACCACCTGCGACGCTGGTGGGGCTGAGACTCAAGGCCGAGAGCGTCGGCCCGGTTGGCGGCGGTGGCGGTGGCAGTGACGGGCCCACGGTGATCGCTGCGAACTGAAACAGGTTGTTGAGAGCGGCGGAAAGCTGTACCGTCGTCAGGGCGCTGGGGAAGGTGGTCACGGTGAAATTGGCGCTGGTGGCGCCGGCAGGAACGGTGACGCTCGCCGGCACGCTGGCCGCGAGGGGAAGATTGCTCCCCAGGTTGACGGCAACGCCGCCGGCCGGTGCGGCGCTCGCCAGGCCGACGGAACCGGTCGCCGTCGCGCCACCCGCAACGCTGGTCGGATTTACCGTCAGTGCAGCCAGTGCCGGTAAGGCGGGATACAGCGTCAGGGGAGCCGACCGGGTCACACCGCCGCCGGACACCGTGATCGTCACAAGCGACTGCGCGGTCACCGGGGTGGTGACAATATTGAAAAAGCCTACACCGCTGCCAGCGAAGACCGTCACGACATTGGGCACCGAGGCGAGCAACGGGTTGCTGCTCGTCACCTGCAGCAGCTGGTCGAAGCCCACGCCCTCGGCGGCTGTGACGAGGCCCTTGGAGCCACTGGTCGTTGCCATCGGCCTGACAAAGAACGAGGTGGGTGCTGCGGCCGGCATCAGGGTGATTGGCCACTGGGTCGTCACGCCGTTTCGGCTCGCCGTGATCGTGACGGTCGTGGCCGTCGTCACGGGGCTTGTCTGGATCTGAAACGAGGTGCCACCGGCACCCGCGGGAATGGTGACCGCCGAGGGGACGATGGCCAACGCAGAGTTCGTCGCGAGGTTCACGATGAAGCCCCCGGCAGGGGCAAAGCCAAACCCCTCCAGATCCACCCATCCCGTCATGGTCGCGCCGCCCGTCGCGATCACCGGCGCCGATTGCAGCGGATCGTTATTGAGCGTAGGCGGCATCACGGTGAACGGGCCGGAGGCGGCAACGCCATTGAGCGTTGCGCTGAGCGTCACGGGCGTGGCGACGGTCACCTGGCCGATCGGGATCTCAAAACTTGCCAGCGCGACGCCGCCTGGCAGCGTGATCGTAGGCGGCACCGGCGCCAGGCTCGGGTTCGAGCTGCTCAGGGCAACCGTTGCGCCGCCCGTTGGGGCCGCCGCGCTCAGTTGCACCGTGACGTTGCGGCGTACCCCGCTGTACACGACCTGCGGCGGGTCAACGCCCTCGAACGCGATCGACACCGGCACCGGCGGCGCGGCGCTGACCGTGAATCTTCCCGTCGTCGACCATGCGGTGTTGGCGTTCGTGGTGGGCGAAGACAGTCCATGCTGCGACAGCACGCGCCAGAACTTGGGCCCCGGCGGGAGCGACTGCATCACGGCGCGCGGCTCGGTGTACTGGTTGTTTGACGCCTCGATAGTCGTGAAGGTGGCGTCTTTGGCAACTTCCCAGGCATAGCCCAAGGCCTGCGGATTGGGGACATGCGCCCACGTGAGCGTGACCGGCAGGGTCAGCGTCTCGCCAGCGATGGGCGACAGCAGCACCGGCGCCGGCCCGATGGGGTTGTTGTAGAAGGCCGTGTACTGGATGACGTTGGACGGCAGGCTGCGGACGCCCCCGGCGAAATCCGAATCGGTGGCGAACACGCGCGCAAAAAAAGTGCCTTCACCCAGACTGGGATGATGGACGAAGCCGTCGGTGGTTGTGCGGATGTTGTCGTTCCAAAACGTCACGACGCCTGGGGCTACCGTGTCCAACGGGAAGTTAGGGTTGTTCGAGACTTCGAGGCGGTAGGTCGGGACGCCTGGTACGGCGCTCCAGCTGAAATGGACGCTCTCGAACGGATGGAAGGTCGAATAGCCCCGCGTCGGCGCCAGTTCGGGCGTGCCCGGCGTGCCGGGGCCGACCCCCGTGACATTAAAGCTCAGCGCGGGCGACCACGCGCTTTGTTCGCCTGCGCTGTTCGCCGCCTGGACCTGCCAGAAATAGGGGCCAGGCATGAGGCCGCTGAGGGTGTCCTGCGTGGTCGTGCCGTTCACCGAGTCAGCAAAGACCACCGGCGCCATGCTCGGCGAGGGGCTGACCTTCCAGTTGTAGCCGGCAATCGCCGCGCCACCCGGGTCGGTGACGGCCGACCAGGACATCGTGGCCGGTACCGTGACGTTGGCACCATTGACCGGACCCAGCGGCGTTGGCGCGGGCGGCGCGGCAGCGGCCATGCCGCCGGCAACGATGCCCAGAACAACAAGGACAAGCGATGCGAGCTTTTGCAATACTCCCTTGAAGAAGCTCTGCATGACTACCCGCGAATTCGTGTGATGGGGGTCGGCAGGGGCTGCAAGGCGTGTCTTGCCGCCAAAGCCCAAGTAATTGGCAAAAAATCCAGCGCAGTAGGCCACCCGCATCAGAGTGCAGAAAATCCAATTTCGCGACACAAGGCGACTTGAATATCTAGACATATGCTTTCCTTGCACAAGGCGAGGGTCACCGCTTGACGACTTTTCCTTTTTCGATATACACCTGCTGTTTCGGCGGGTCTATCGGGCATTTGTTACCAGCAGTACAAGCACGCTGTCTGGTGCGCTGACCGCCGAAAGAGCTTGTAGGTGGCCGCGATCCGCACGCTATCGGTGGCCTCTGGCCACGCCACTGGATTCGTGCCTTCGCGCGAACGGCAACTCGGAAAGTGATTTAAGGTTGACCAAATGCAAGGATGGTATTGATGAACTACTGGCTCATGAAATCCGAACCCAGCGAATGCTCGGTTGACGACGCACTCGCGGCCAGGAATTCCACCGTCCCCTGGGTCGGCGTGCGCAACTATCAGGCGCGCAACTTTATGCGCGATGGCATGCAAGTCGGCGACGGCGTGCTGTTCTACCACTCCAGTTGTGCCGAGCCGGGCATCGTCGGCATTTCGCGGGTGGCCTCCACGCCCTACCCCGACCCGACGCAGTTCGATGCCAAGTCGCCTTACTTCGATGCCAGGTCGAAACCCGACGCGCCGCGCTGGTTGCTGGTCGATGTGCAGGTCTTGCGCAAGACGCGCAACCTAACGCTGCCGGAGCTGCGCGCTGATGCAGCGCTGGAAGATTTGGTGGTGCTGAGCAAGGGCAACCGGCTGTCGATCACCCCGGTGGAGCCGCAGCACTGGCGGCGGATATTGAAGTTGCTGGGTGATGCGGCGAGTTGAGCTGGCTCACCGGCCAGATTTACATAAAAGCGGCCTGTAGCCCGTGTTATACATGGGTAATAAGCTATCTAATTCATAGCTGGCGATGAAAGTCGGCGGTTTGCACAGTGAGGCATCAGCTTCGCTGCACTGAACAACAATGAGGCCCCATGACCGTCCACTCACGCCCTACCCGGTTTTCTAAGTTGCTTTGCTTGCTGACGGGTCTGCTGATTTTCACCACCGCCGCGCGCGCCCAACACCCCGCGGACCACTGGGAATTTTCGGTACCGACGGGTTACCTGAAAAAGGTCAAAAACAACTCACCGTTCGACTACCGCATCGTGCCGACACAGGCGGTCTGGCGCAGCCCGACAGTATTTGATTTGTGGCAGGGTGACAGCGGCGTGCGGCTGACGGTGCGCAACCGGTTTGCGGCAGTGTTCGAGACATTTGCGCGAGGGCCGGAAGACTTCTACCTGGCGTTCACCGCCGCGCCCAGCATCGAGCTGTGGTCCGCTGACCAGAAGACCGCACTGTTCTATGAAATGGGCGGCGGTGCCGGGCTGCTTAATTCGAAGAACGTGCCGGGTGGCCAGGGGCAAAACCTGGCCTTCAACTGGTTCACTCAGGCAGGCCTGCGCCACCAGCTAAGCCAGACGCTGGCGCTCACGGGCGGCGTCTATTTCACGCACCATTCCAACCTGGGCATGACCCGCCCGAACCCGGGTATTGACGTGCTGGGACTCACCGTGGGCCTGGTCTGGCGACTCGATTGATGGCCACGCGCCTGCCGTTGTTTTGGTAAAAGAAAACGACCTCTAGCCTAAGTATTCATTGCACAGGCAGCTACTTAATTCATAGCATGTTGTTTTTGACGCGGTGGTCAATGCGGCCTGTTTTCGTCCATTCAGCGGCCTGAGCCCGGCACCCGCGGATCATCTCCAAACCGGGCTCAAATCGGCGCTTAGAATTTGCGTGCGCTCAAGCACAGACCAGGCAGCGGAGGCAGCCAACGCCCACAGTTTTTCTTATTGCTGATTGCTGATTACCAATCTAAAAAGGGATTTTATGAACCGGTTTTTCTCATCCATGCGCACGCTGCAAGGCATCTTGCTGGCTGCCGCTTGCACCAGTGCGTTTTGCCAGCCCATTGCAAGCCCGTCGCCTGCCGATGTCAAAAAATTGGTGCCTGTTGCCGCGTGGCCCACCAGGGCGATTCGCTTGCTGATAGGTTTCCCGCCCGGCTCGGTGCAGGACTTGTCGGCGCGGACGATAGCCGAGCCGCTATCGAGGTTGCTCGGACAGTCCGTGGTCGTCGAAAACAAGGCGGGCGCCTCGGGAACGATTGCTGCCGATCAGGTTGCGAAAGCCACCGACCTGCACACCTTCGGAGTCATGAACAACAGCCAGCTCACTATCGCAAAAATGCTCAATCCGGCCGTTCCCTACGACCCGGCTGTCGATCTGGCCCCTCTAGCGTTGATTGGTACGACGCCGCTGGTGCTGGTGGTCAGCAACGCCGCAACTGGAGCGACCAGCCAGGAATGGCTGACGTGGCTGCGCACCATGGGCGACAAAGCCAGCTACGGTTCGCCTGGCGCCGGCACGCCCGGGCATTTGGGTATGGAGCTGGTCAAGAGCCGCACTGGTGGCCTGGCGGCGATGCACATTCCCTACCCTGGCAACCCGCAGATCATCACCGCCTTGCTGGGCGGCCAGTTGCAGGCGGCTTTGCTGCCACCGGGCCTGGCCATGCAGCAGGTTCGTGCGGGCAAGATGAAAGCCGTCGGCGTCACGTCTGAAAAGCGCAGCCTGCTCGCCCCTGAGCTGCCGAC
Source organism: Polaromonas sp. (assembly GCA_031423655.1). Lineage (GTDB taxonomy): Bacteria > Pseudomonadota > Gammaproteobacteria > Burkholderiales > Burkholderiaceae_C > Polaromonas. Next base: position 3,719 of record JANPFZ010000157.1, on the reverse strand, counting down.
GCTGCGGGAAGCCGGCATCCTGGGCGCGGACGTCGAACTGTTCACTGCGTTGGCAGGTCCGGCATCGCTTCCGGTAGCCGTGCGCGAACGCATGGGCGCCGCTTTGATCGAAGTCCTCAAGTCCGATGAAACGCGCCAAAAGCTGATCAACGTCGGCTGGCAACCGTCGCCCTCGACAGCCGAGGGGCTGCGTAATCGCATGCGCAACGACACCCGCACGCTGGGCGGCATCATCATGCTGCGGGGCATTCGGGCCGACAGCTGATCGGCAGGTCCCTACGCGTCAAGCGATACGGATTGGCAAGCGCACCGGCACTCATATCAATAGTGAAAACAGCCTCTAGCCCAGGAAAAACTTGCGCAGGCAGCTATTTAATTCATAGCATCACGACACAGCAGCAGCCGCGTGTGCAAACCAAGGAAACGCCATGATGTCCCTGCTGAAAATTCTTGTCATCGTGATGGTCGGCCTGACATTGGCACTGCTGGTGGCGGGGCAGGCGGGCATGCTGCGCGGCACCGCGCCGACTGATCTGGGCCTGAAAAACGGCCAGCTCAAGCCGCCCGCCAACAGCCCCAACAGCGTGAGCAGCCAGGCGTCGCTGCATGCGGGTCACCCGTTTCAAGCCTATGCCGACATAGCGCCGCTGGCCTACACCGGTGATGGCGCGGCGGCGTTTGCGCGCGCAGTGGCGATTGTGAAGACCATGCCCGGCGCCACGATGGTCAAAGAAAATCCGGGGTACGCATATGCGCAGTACCAAACACGCTGGCTGAAATTCACCGACGACCTGGAGCTGGCGCTTGATGAATCGGTCCGCGTGATTCATGTTCGCTCGGCCAGTCGCATCGGGCGCGGTGATCTGGGCGTGAACCGTGCGCGGGTGGAGACGATTCGGACGGCGATGGCTGGCGGCTGAACCCGGCAGCTGTGCAGAACAGCTCAATGGCTGCGGAGCTTTTCTTGCAACCACACCTTGATGAGCGACTGATAAGGCACATCGCGCGCGTTGGCCGCCACCTTGAGCGAATCCAGCAGGTGCTGCGGCAGGCGCAGCGAAATCGTCTTGGTGGTGGGCTTCAAATTGGGCAAGGTCGCTTTGCGGGCTGTCGACCAATCGAGGTGTTCGGCGGAATCGTGTTTTTCCCAGTAGGCCCGCTCTTGCGCTTCGCTGGCGAACTTCGGGATCGGTTTCATGATCGGTTTCATGACGGGTTTAGTCGGCTTGGTCATAAATCGCTCGCTCCTTTCGGTGCAAATCTCTGGCTGAAATAACACGGATCAACGTGTCGGCCTGGCGCAATGTGAAGGTAATGTGCAAGCCCCGCCCGACATCGGTCTGCCCGAGTGCGTGAAGCCGGATTTCGCTTCGGCTATGGCTTTCGTCTTCGAGCAACAGTAACGGCGCATTAAAAAAAACTTGCTCTGCTTCGGCCATCGACACACCGTGCTTGTCGTTCTTTCTGGCGTTTCCTTCATCCCAATCGAAGCCCGTCACGCCGTTCAGGTCAATCATTTATGTATATTACCATCATGTACACTTTTGACAATTGGCGATCAGAATCTGTCGGCTATACGTATCAGAATTCTTAAATCCGACGCCTGCTGGCAGGCCTGGCCGACGACCGCCGGGTACAGCAGCGCATCAAACCTGCGAGACTCAAAGCCCATCCACTTCGCGAGCAATTTCACCATGCTGACCATTCACCATCTGGGCAAATCGCAGTCCGAGCGAATCATCTGGCTTTGCGAAGAGCTGGGCGTGCCGTATGCGCTCAAGCGCTACCTGCGCGACCCGGTCACCATCCTGTCGCCGCCAGAGCTGAAGGCGCTGCATTCGCTGGGCGCAGCGCCTGTCATCACCGATGGCGATCTGGTTCTGGCCGAATCAGGCGCCATCATTGAATACATCATCGCGATCCATGGCGGCGGTCGTCTTGCCTTGGCGCCTGCGCACCCGGACTTTGCAAGCTACCTGTACTGGTTTCACTTTGCCAACGCCAATCTGCAGGCGCACATGGGGCGCAACATGATTTTGAATCGGCTGAAGCTGGCACCCGACGAGCCGACGATGGCGATGACCCGATTCCGTCTGGACCGCGCGCTCGGTCTGGTGGATGCGCGGCTGGCCAGCGCGGCGTATCTCGCCGGCGATGAGTTGACGGCGGCTGACATCATGATCGTTTTTTCACTGACGACCATGCGCATCTTCTTTCCGATCGACCTCGCACCCTATAGCCACATCAGGGCCTACCTAAGCCGCATCGGCCAGCGTGAGGCCTACCAGCGCGCAATGCGCAAGGGTGACCCCGACCTGATGCCGATGTTGAGCTAGTCCTTAAACGCCAGAGCTTCATTGGAGCCGATTTTTAGCCCGGCTGCGTAGTCTGAAAACTTTTCAGCGCCTGCACCCGGGCCCACCAGTCGGCAAAGCCTTTGACATCGAATACCGATTTGGCGTCAGGCGTCATTGACACGTAGGCAAGCACAGGCGCCAGATACAGTTCGGCCAGGCTCAAGTCGCCGGCGACAAAGGGCGAATCACCTTTCGTTTCCATCGCAAACTCAATAACTTTGCGACCGTTGTCGATGCCGGCTTTCAGCATGCCCTCATTTTTGCCGCCGACAAAATCCGGAAACAGGTGATAGGCCGCCACGCCGCCGACCAGCGCGCCGTAGCCATAGGAATCGAGAATGCCGATGACCATGTCCATGCGCGCGCGGTCTGACGGGCTGGCCGGTACCAGCGACTTGCCGGGCAGCACGTCATTGAGGTAACGCGTGATCGCCGAGGTTTCAAGAATACGCAAGCCGTTGTGGTCAAGCACCGGCACCTTGCCGAACGGATGGCGCGCCAGGTGCTCGGCCTTCCTCGGCTCGCCTTCCAGCACGTTGATCTGAACCTGCTCAAAGTCAGTCGCGCCTTTTTCGGCCAGCAACATCTTGACGGTGCGCACATAGGTGGAACCGTTGAAACCCCAGAGAGTCATTTTTGACATGATGCGATCCTTTATAAAATTAGGAAGAACTCAGACGCAGTACGTGAACCGGCGCTCCGCCGCGCCGAATATTAGTCCCGAACCATGGGCGGCTCAATGCCCTTGATGCTGCATTTTGAGAATTCTTGAAAAGATTTGCTTCTTGGACGACGAGAACGAAGCCCGCGGCATCTTTAAGCGTGTCGGTGAAGCGGTAAGCAAGACAGCGCTGGTGGCCATGAGGCGATAGCGTGAGCCATGACCTCAAGACCAGAACGGCATCGGGACCGTTCGGCTGCGCCTACTGAGCCCGCTGCGCCTGCTTTGACTCCATCAACTTCACCAGCGCCCACAGCACCCGGTTTGCCGGCGTCGCAATGCCCAGCGCGTCGCCGCGTCGCACAACCAGACCGTTGAGGAAATCAATTTCACTGCGCTTGCCGCGTGCCAGGTCTTGCGCGGTTGATGAAAACTGCGCTGGCATGGTCTCAAAAATCTTGCGGATGGAAGCGTCCACGTCGCCCGCCACTTGCACGCCTTCGGCCTTCGCCACGGCCAGACATTCGGCCACCACGTCGCGTATCACGTCGGGCATGCCCTCGCCCACGCCTGTTTTGCCATAGGGTAATTGCGTGATGGCCGACACTGCGTTGTAAGCGCAATTAATGATCAGTTTGGCCCACAGCTCACCGCGCACGTTGTCAGATATCTGCGTTGGTATACCGGCGGCGGCCAGTGCC
>JANPFZ010000156.1:0-1589 GCA_031423655.1 Polaromonas sp. | reverse complement strand
CCTTGCCGCCGCGCGAGCCCGCATCGGCGCTCACAATGACTTTCGGCGTTGCGTCTTCAATGCGTGAAGCCAGCGAACCGCTGGCGAAACCGCCAAACACCACGCAGTGAATCGCACCGATACGCGCACAGGCCAGCATCGCAAAGGCGGCCTCGGCAATCATCGGCATGTAGATCAACACGCGGTCACCCTTGACCACGCCCATCGCTTTGAGGCTGGCGGCCATACGCTGTACTTCAAGGTGCAACTCCTTGAAGCTGTAAGTTTTTTCAACGCCGGTTTCACTCGACACATAAATCAGCGCCGCCTGGTCGGCCCGGTCCTTCAGGTGCCGGTCTACTGCGTTGTGGCAGAGGTTGGTTTGACCGCCCTCATACCAATGCACGAACGGCGGCTTGTCGTAGTTACAGACGCGGGTGAAGGGCTGGAACCAGTCGATCAGCGTGGCCTGTTCGGACCAGAAGGCGTCGGGCTGGTCTATCGATTGGCGGTAGAAGTCGGCGTAGGTGGTGGAATTGGTATTCATGTGTTGTCTCGGTTGTTCTGGCGATTGGCGGATCGAGGCGTCATTCTCATTGCTTTATATTTTGATCACCACCCGCCCGCGAATCTTGCCCGCCATCAGCTCGGCGGCTTTCGCGCTGGCTTGCTCAAGCGGCACCTCTTCAATCATCGACTCCAGCATCACCAGATCCAGGTCACGCGCCAGCCGGTCCCAGGCCTGCTGGCGTTTGGCCAGCGGCGCCATCACGCTGTCGATACCGGCCAGCGTCACGCTGCGCAAAATAAACGGCATCACGGTCGCCGGAAAATCTGCTCCCTGCGCCAGGCCGCAGGCCGCCACCACGCCGCCGTAACGCGTTTGCGCGCAGGCGTTGGCCAGCGTGTGCGAACCGACAGCGTCAATCACCGCTGCCCAACGTTCTTTCTGCAGCGGCTTGCCGGGCGCAGACAACTGGTCGCGATCAATGATGCTGGCAGCGCCCAGCTGCTTCAAGTAGGTCTCTTCGCTGGCCTTGCCGGTCGCTGCCACCACGGAGTAGCCCAGCTTGCCCAGCAACGCAATGGCCACGCTGCCGACACCGCCCGTCGCGCCGGTCACCATCACTTCCCCGCCAGCCGGTGTGGCGCCCATTTTTTCCAGCGCCAGCACGCACAGCATGGCGGTGTAGCCGGCCGTGCCAATCGCCATCGCCTGGCGGGTGGTGAAGGCTGACGGCAATTTCACCAGCCAGTCGCCCTGCAGCCGCGCCCGCTCGGCCATCAGGCCCCAGCGCGTTTCACCCAGGCCCCAGCCGTTGTGGATAAATTTGTCGCCAGCTCTCCAGCCGGCGTGAGTTGATTCAAGCACCGTGCCGGCTCCGTCGATACCCGCCACCATCGGCCAGCTACGCACGACCGGGCCCTTGTTGGCAATCGCCAGCCCGTCCTTGTAGTTGAGGCTGGAATACTCGACCTGCGCGAGCACATCGCCGTCGGGCAATTGCGATTCTTCGGTGTTCACAACGGTTGCGGAAAAACCGGTTTCGGATTTGGCGAGTTGAAGGGACTTGAACAAGACGTGGCTCCAAAAGTAAATGGGAATTGAG
>JANPFZ010000155.1:0-4895 GCA_031423655.1 Polaromonas sp. | reverse complement strand
GGCCACACCCAGCAAGCCGGTGGCCCCCACGCAGAAATCATGGCACTGCGCGACGCTGCAGCCAAAGGAAACTCGGTCGAAGGCGCTACCGCCTACGTCACATTAGAGCCCTGCTCCCATCACGGCCGCACCGGCCCCTGTTGCGATGCATTGATTGCCGCAGGCATCAAAAAAGTCGTGGTTTCCATTCAAGACCCGAATCCGCTGGTTTCAGGCCAGGGAATCGCGCGCCTCCGCGCGGCGGGCATTGAAGTCGAAGTCGGTCCGGGCGCGGCTGAATCACGTGAACTCAATATCGGGTTTTTCAGCCGGATGATCCGCAAAACACCTTGGGTGCGCATGAAGATAGCGGCATCGCTTGACGGCACGACGGCGCTGGCAAACGGCCAGAGTCAGTGGATTACCTCGGAAGACGCGCGAACAGACGGCCATGCCTGGCGTGCTCGCTCCTGTGCGGTGCTTACTGGCATTGGCACGGTGTTGCAAGACAACCCCCGGCTCGACGTGCGGCTGGTAGTAACACCACGGCAGCCGCATCTGGTAGTAGTTGACAGCCGCCTTGAAACCCCGCTCGATGCTCACCTTTTTATAGCTGGCCGCGCGCTGTTCATCTACGCTGCAGGCCAAAATGACGCGAAAAAGGCGGCGCTTGAGGCGCGTGGCGCAACCGTCATCTACCTGCCCGATGCCAAGGGCAAAGTGGACCTGGCGGCGATGATGAAAGACCTGGCTCGACGTGAAATCAATGAATTGCACGTTGAGGCGGGCAGCAAGCTCAACGGCTCGCTGATTCGGGCTGGTCTGGTCGATGAATTTTTGATCTACATGGCTCCCAAACTGCTCGGGCCGGGCCAGGGCATGGCCGCGTTGGAGCCACTGCAACAGCTTTCCGAGGCCATTGAGCTGCAGTTTTTGTCTGCAGACAGGGTGGGAAGTGACCTGCGCGTGGTTGCCCGTGGCGTCGGGCGGGATCAGTTTTAGCTAACCCCATTTGTCGCGGCGAGACCGCAAGGCGCAACGCCCCAGGCCCTGTTTTATGGGCCTTTAACAAGCCTTCAGAAAGCCTTTGCTCTCTCTCCGGCTCGAGTCGGCCCGAATCCCTGCGAAAATACGGCATGTTTACCGGAATCATCACCGGCATGGGGCGCATCGTCGCTATCCATAGCCTGGGCAGCTCTTCAGACCATGGCAAGCGACTCACCATCGAGGCGCCTGCGGGTTACCTTGATGATGTCGGTTTGGGCGACAGCATCGCACTCAACGGCGCCTGCATGACGGCCACAGCGCTCGACTTGCCCAACAAGCAGTTTTCCATCGACATCTCTGCCGAATCGCTGGCAAAAACCAGTGGCCTTGCCGAAACTGGCGTGATAAATCTAGAAAAAGCCCTGCGCGCGCACGACCGCCTGGGCGGGCACATCGTGTCAGGCCACGTCGACGGCATTGGTGAGGTGACGCATTTTGCGGAAGTGGGCGAAAGCTGGGAATTGCGCATTGCAGCGCCCCGCGCCCTCAGCAAATACCTGGCTTACAAAGGCTCAATTACGGTGAACGGTGTCAGCCTGACAGTCAATCGCGTGATCGACCTGCCAGTTACCAAAAATAATAGCGACATCGACATGTACATCGGCACCGAAATCAGCATCAACATCATTCCGCATACGATCAGCAATACAGCGCTGGGACAGCTCGTCAAAGGCGCTCGAGTCAATCTTGAAATCGATCTGATCGCGCGTTACGTCGAGCGGATGCTCGCCAACACCGCAACACCACGCCCCCCGGAAAAATAACAACATGACGACCGCCATGACTGCCACGATTTCAATCTCTCCTGTCGAAGACATCGTCGCCGACATGCGCGCGGGTCGCATGGTAATTCTGATTGATGAAGAAGACCGCGAAAACGAAGGCGACCTGGTGCTGGCCGCTGACCACGTCACCGCAGAAGCCGTCAACTTCATGGCGCGCTTCGGTCGCGGGCTGATCTGCCTGACCCTGACCCGGGAACGCTGTGAGCTGCTTCAACTACCGCCTATGGCCACCCGCAACGGCACCAAGCACGCGACCGCATTTACGGTTTCGATTGAAGCGGCCGAGGGCGTCACCACCGGTATTTCAGCCGCCGACCGTGCCCGCACCGTTCAGGCAGCGGTCGCCAAAAACGCGAAGGTGACCGACCTGGTCCAGCCTGGCCACATCTTCCCCTTGCAGGCTGTCGATGGCGGCGTGTTGATGCGCGCCGGCCATACCGAGGCCGGTTGTGATCTGGCCGGCATGGCGGGCTGCTCACCGGCCGCCGTGATCTGCGAAATCATGAAGGACGACGGCACCATGGCGCGCCTGCCCGACCTGCAGGTCTTTGCTGCCGAGCACCATCTGAAGATCGGCACCATTGCCGATTTGATCCATCACCGCAGTCGCAATGATTCGCTGATCGAAAAAATAGGCAGTCGCACCATAGAGACGGCCTTTGGCGAATTCACTGCCCATGCTTTTCGCGACAAGCCCAGCCACGGCCTGCACCTGGCGCTGGTCAAAGGGCAATGGGCAGCCGATGAGACGGTCGCTGCACGCGTACATGAGCCGATGTCGGTACTCGACGCGCTGGAAAAAGGCCGGTCTATGCATTCGTGGAGCCTTGATCAAAGCCTCCATCACATTGCCGAAGCCGGCAAAGGCGTGGCGGTGCTGCTGAACTGCGGAGAAAGCGCGGCGCAACTGTTGGCTCAATTCGAAGGCACCGCGCGCGCCAGTCAGGCCCCCGAGCGCGGGCGCATGGACTTGCGCACCTACGGCATTGGCGCGCAAATTTTGCGAGAGGTCGGCGTACACAAAATGAATCTGATGGGCAACCCGCGGCGCATGCCGAGCATGACGGGCTATGGTTTAGAAATCGTTGGCTACATCGCCAAACAATAAAAGCAGGGGAAATGTATCGTGTTTGGCGCAGAAAAGGGACGTCCGGACAAACTTGCCGGCAAGAAGCTGTCGATTGGTGTTGTGCAAGCGCGTTTTAACGAAGGCATCACCAACGCACTGGCGCACGCATGCCGAAAGGAACTGGCGCTGCTCGGTGTCGAAGATAAAAACATCACGCTGGTGCAGGTGCCCGGCGCGCTCGAAGTACCCAGTGCGCTGCAGGCGCTGGCCGAAAGCAATAGCTATGACGCGCTGATTGCTTTGGGTTGCATCATTCGCGGCGAAACCTATCATTTTGAGCTGGTCGCCAACGAAAGCGGTGCGGCGGTTATGCGGCTTGCACTTGACTATCAATTGCCCATTGCCAATGCCATCTTGACGGTAGAGAACATGGCGCAAGCGCTGGCTCGGCAGGATGACAAGGGGCGTGATGCGGCGCGGGTGGCTGTTGAAATGGCCAACCTGCTCGACGAAATTTCCTGAATATCTGCAGCCCTGTTTGACTATGGCTGGCCTTCCCGAATCACTACTCAATTACAACCGGCGCTGCATGGCTGAACCCCTCAAAAAACTCAAACGACCGCCGCAAACACGCACCGGCCTGACAGACACCGGCGTCAAAAAAGCAGCCGACAAATCCGCTCGCACACGTGCACGCGAATTTGCGCTGCAGGCGCTTTACCAGCATCTGGTGGGCCGCAATGAAACGGATTCGATTGATGCCTTCACCCGCGATCTGGTCGGTTTTCACAAGGCTGATTCGGCTCACTACGACTCACTCCTCCATGGCTGTATCGATGACGCCATCGCCCTTGACGCTGGCATCACGCCGCTGCTAGACAGGCCCATGGCCGAAATTTCACCGGTGGAACACGCAGTGTTGTGGATCGGCGAATACGAATTCAAGAACTGCCTCGACGTGCCCTATCGTGTCGTCATCAATGAATGCATTGAACTCGCCAAGGCATTTGGTGGCACCGACGGCCACAAATACGTCAACGGCGTGCTGCACAAAATGGCACCTTCACTGCGGGGCGCCGAAGTTGCCGCAGACCAGTCTCGCAACGCCAGTCATTGAATACCGTGAAGATCGCACAGCGCGCCCAACGCATCGAGCCGTTTTATGTGATGGAGGTCGCCAAGCAGGCCTCCGTATTGGCGAAGCAGTTTGCCCACACCGACAGGCCGATGATCTTTCTCAATATCGGCGAGCCTGACTTCACCGCACCGCCGTTGGTGCAAGATGCGGCAGCACGCGCAATTGCCAGCGGCAACACCCAGTACACCCATGCCACCGGCCTGCACGCGCTGCGTGAGCGCATTAGCGACTGGTATGCCATGCGGTTCAATGCACAGGTTGCGCCCAACCGCATCATCATTACCGCCGGCGCGTCCGCCGCTCTGCAACTGGCGTGTCTGGCGTTGATTGAATCGGGCGATGAGGTGTTGATGCCTGACCCCAGCTACCCCTGCAACCGTCATTTCGTCAGCGCTGCTGAGGGCACGGCGGTGCTGGTTCCGACGACAGCCGAAGAGCGTTTTCAGTTGACGCTGGAGAAAGTGCAAGCAGCATGGAATGACAAAACCCGCGGCGTGCTGCTGGCCTCGCCATCCAACCCTACCGGCACCTCGATTGCGCCGGACGAGCTGCAACGCATTCACGAATTCGTCCACGCCAAAGGCGGCGTTACGCTGATTGATGAAATTTATCTGGGCCTGAGTTACGAAGAGCACTTTGGACACTCGGCGCTCGCCATGCCGGGAGACCTGGGCCAGAGCGTCATCAGCATCAATTCGTTCAGCAAGTACTTCAACATGACGGGCTGGCGACTTGGCTGGCTGGTCGTGCCCGAGGCGCTGGCACCGGTCATCGAGCGTATCGCGCAGAACCTGTTTATCTGCGCCAGCACGGTGGCCCAGCATGCAGCGCTGGCCTGCTTCGAGCCCGACAGTTTGTCGGAATACGAGCGTCGCCG
>JANPFZ010000154.1:0-7730 GCA_031423655.1 Polaromonas sp. | reverse complement strand
CCGACCGTTACATCACCGATATCTGTTATGAGGTCGGCTTCAACAACGTCGCCAACTTCAACCGCCGTTTTCTCGACGTGAAAGGCATGACGCCGAGCGAATACCGGCGTCAGGTTGACTCGCGCTTCGGCATTCGGCACTAATCGCGCCTGAGAGCCACCAACGCATGTTTCTGGGCATTGATCTCGGTACGTCGAGTGTCAAGGCGCTGTTGCTCGATGCGCAGCATCGCGTGGTTGCGACGGCCGATGCGCCGTTGGGAATGTCGCGCCCGCACCCGCATTGGAGCGAGCAGCATCCGCACGATTGGTGGGCGGCGCTGGACATTGCGATTCGCGAACTAAAAAGCAGGGCGCCGCAAGCGCTTGCCGAGGTCAGTGGCATCGGCCTGTCGGGCCAGATGCACGGCGCTGTCGTGCTCGATGAGCGCCGTGAAGTTCTCCGCCCCGCCATCTTGTGGAACGACACGCGTGCGAGCGCGCAGTGCGCCGAGCTGGAAGCGCGCGAGCCGCGCTCGCGCCAGGTCACCGGCAACCTCGCGATGCCGGGTTTTACCGCACCCAAGCTGCTGTGGCTGCGCGAACATGAGCCCGATGTGTTCGCACGGACGCGGCTGGTTCTGCTGCCGAAAGACTGGCTGCGCCTGAAGCTGACCGGCGAGGCGGTCAGCGAGATGTCGGATGCTGCCGGCACGCTATGGCTGGACACCGGCGCGCGGCGCTGGAGCGAAGCCATGCTGGCGGCGTGCGACCTGAACCTGACCCATATGCCTCGCCTGGTCGAAGGCACGGAGGCCTCGGGCTACTTGTTGCCTGAAGTGGCGCAGGCGTGGGGCCTGCAACCCGGCGTGGTGGTAGCCGGTGGCGCCGGTGACAACGCTGCCAGCGCGGTCGGTGTGGGTGCGGTGCGGGCGGGGCAAGGCTTTGTGTCGCTTGGCACCTCAGGCGTTATTTTTCTGGTGACCGACACCTACCAGCCCCAGCCCGCATCGGCCGTGCATGCCTTTGCGCACGCGCTGCCGCAGCGCTGGCACCAGATGTCGGTGATGCTGAGCGCTGCCAGCGCCTTTGGCTGGGTCACACGGCTGACGGGACGAAGCAGCGAAGCCGCGCTGGCTGACGAGGCTGCTCTGCTGACCAGCACCGAGCGGGCGCGGGCGCCGATTTTTCTGCCGTATCTGTCAGGCGAACGCACGCCGCACAATGACGCCCAGGCCAGCGGAACCTTCACCGGACTAAGGCCAGAACACGATGCCGCAGCGCTCGCGTACGCCGTAATGGAAGGAGTCGCGTTCGGACTGATGGACGGCATGCAGGCCATGCAGGGCCAGCAAACAGGAGGGCCAGCGCTTGCATTGGTCGGTGGTGGCGCGCGCAGTGACAGCTGGGCACAAATGATTGCGTCTGGCCTCGGGCGCACGCTGCTGCGCGACGACGGTGCGCAAGCCGCCGCCGCACTGGGCGCAGCCCGATTGGGCTGGATGGCCGCTGGCGGCATGGAGGATTCGGTCTGCCTGCCCTTGCAAACCGCCATGAGTTTTGAGCCTGACGCGCGGGAGGCATCGTTGCTGGCTGGGCGACACGAACGGTTCCGCTCGCTGTACCCGGCACTTCAGGCTTGGTTCGGTCGGTCGGGTTTCTGCACCGAATCAACGGGGTGACCGGCGCTGCCGGCAATGCCTGAGGCTCGCATGCCCAGGCCAGACCAGGCTTAAAGCATGAAAAGTGCCTGTTCCTAGAGTGAAAAGAGGCTGTAGCCCACAAGATACGTGCGCAGGAAGCTATTAATAAAATAGCAACCGTAGCACCCCGCCAGCGGACAGGTCAAGTCATCGCGCCGCGCGCATCAACCCTGAAAATGCGCCGCACCGTGCCGTTGCGCAAGCCGCCCTCGACACCGATCAGCACGTCGTGCAGGTTCACCGTCGGGTCGCAGTGGCCGGGTATCAGCCACACCGTGCGGCCCAGCGCGGGCAGGTAATTGGTGCCGGTGGCGGGCTGCAAAATTCCGTGTTCGTCGCCGCCGTTGAAATATTCCAGAGGGCCTTCGCCATCGAGTGCCTGCACCAGCGGCAGGCCTGAATCGATGGCGTGGCTTTTATGACCGGCATCGCAGACGACGTGCGCGGTGTGCGTGCTCATCACCTGCGTCTTGACGAACAGTGCATGCTCGAAAGGTGGTTGTGCGGCATCGCGCTCGTTTCGGGCGTAGTCGGCGTCCATGAACATGAACGAGCCTGCCTGCAACTCACCAAAAACGCCGCTGGCCGCTTCCAGCAACATGCTGCCGGTGCCGCCGCCGGTCACCAGCCCGACGGGAATGCCCTGGCTCTCGATCAGGTGGCGCGTCGTCAGTACGGCGTCTACGACTTTGGTGATGGCATCGCGCCGCCCGGATGCGCTGCGCACATGCTGCGCACGGCCGTTGTAGGCCTGCAGGCCGGCAAAATTGAGGGCCGGGTGCTTGCGAATTTCCAGCACCAGATTCAGCGCCGCCGGTCCGGGCTCGACGCCGCAGCGGCCGTGGCCGACATCGATTTCGACAAACACGTCGATTACCGTGCCGACACCGCTGCCGCCGCGTGCGTCGGTCATGGCTTTTGCCAGGCGAATCACGCCCTCGCTGCTGTCCACGGCAATAGCCAGTTGACCGCCCTGTGCCGCCACCGTTTTGGCCAGCTCGGCGACGCGTTTGAGCTTGGCTGGTGCAATCACTTCATTGCTGATGTAGATGTCAAGCACACCGCCCGCTGCCAGCGCTTCGGCTTCGGATGTTTTCTGCACACACACACCCACAGCCCCCGCCTTGGCCTGAATTTTTGCCAGCAGAGCCGACTTGTGCATCTTGGCGTGCGGGCGCCAGCGTATGCCGTGCTTCTTGGCGAATTCGCCCATGCGCACCAGATTGCGTTTCATCGCGTCCAAGTCGATCACCAGCGCGGGCGTATCGATGTGGGTGACAGATTTTCCGATCAGTGATGACCAGTGGCTGGGCAGGGTGCTCATGCAGTGTTGACCGGGCTTTCGCCGGCGGGGTTGGCGAATCGGTTGTCGTCGAGGACGGCACCCTCGGCCAGATGCTGCGTGTCACCCCAGCCGACCAGCGTGAAGCCAGTCTGCGTCCACAGCAGGCGGTTGATGGCGGCATTGCCCAGTGCCCAGGTGCGCGGTGCCTGAATGTCAAGCCGGGTCGCCGCGCGGTACAGCACGTCCATCACGCCGCCGTGAGCCACCATGGCGATCAGCTCGCCCGGGTGGCCGGCCGCCAGGCGCGCAGCGGTGGCCACGACGCGTTCGCGCAGGGTCAGCAGAGACTCGCCGCCCGCCGGTGTGAATTCAGGGTCGCGCTTGCGCCAGCGCTGCGATTGCTCGGGCAGCTGCGCTTCGATTTCGGCAAAAGTCTTGCCTTCAAACTCGCCAAAGCAGCGCTCGCGCAGCGCGGTATCCGGCGTCACCGCTACAGCGACTGCCCGGCCCAGGAACTCCGCGGTTTCCCAGGCGCGCGACAAGTCACTGGCGTAAATGGCAGTCACCTGTTCATCGGCGAGCGCCCGCCCCAGCTGCGCGGCCTGCCAGCGGCCGACGTCGCTAAGGGGAATATCCGTCTGGCCTTGAATGCGCGTGTCGGCATTCCAGGCGGTTTCGCCGTGGCGAACGGCGATGATCCGGGTGGGTTCAATCATGGGATTGCCCCAACGCTTGTCGCTTCGCGAGCCTTCGGCGAGTCGCTGCCCCTTGCACGCGAAGAAGGGGCTGGCCTTGCTTGGGGCGGCCCGGCGCGGCGGCCGCTCTATCTTTGCGTTGAGTCGCGATCACCTTAATATTTCCATATTGATGCGCCGCGTACCAGGCGGTGGTTCGGGAAAGCCGCGCAGCGCGGCATCCATCATGGCGGGAAACACTGCCGGCGTGTCGCTCCATACGCCGTCATGAATGGCGCGGGCCTCAAAAACCACCTGCTGTGTGGAGAGTTCGCGCATCAAAATAGTCAGCTCGCGTTTGAAATAAGTCGACTCCGGAAAACGCATCGGAAACGACAATCCAAACCCTGCGCCCCGGCTGCCGCCGCCCAGGAACACGCCTGTACCTCCAAAAAAACCGTCATAGCTCGGGTAGCCGCGTTCGATGATCTGGGTCGTTGCCACGACCTGCACGCTGTAGCGCGCCACCGTCGGGTTCAATTCCATGCCGACTCTGGCCAGTGCCGTCCGCGCATGCGCTTCCACGGCATCCTGCTGGGCTGCCGGATTTTGCTGCGAAGGCAGGCGCTCGAAGCGATAGGCCGTGCCGGGGCCGGGTGGCGCTGCGGTCCATTTTTGAAACGCGGTAACGTCGGTGTCTACCAGGCGAACGCCGGCGCATCCAGTCATCAGCCACAGGCTGGCTGCTATTAAAAACAAAGCTGTCAGTGCACGTTTCATAAGGGCTTCAAGTGTTTTTATCAATGAAACAGGGACACATCAGCGGGACACAAGGTCAATGACCGAGACGCCGGGACGCATGCGGGGATTGAGCGGCGCGCTGAATTCCTCGCTGTCGAAGCCCTTGTCGCCGTTTGAATCGGCAATGCCGGTGGTGCGTATGTTTTTGAAGTCATGGCGCTTGCTGTCCATCAAGTGCGAGGGCACGATGTTTTGCAGGCTTGAAAACATGTTCTCCAGTCGGCCCGGAAATTTACTGTCCCATTCGCGCAGCATGTGGCCTACCTGCTTGCGCTGCAGGTTTTCCTGGCTGCCGCACAGCGTACACGGAATGATCGGAAAATCACGCACCTGCGCCCAGCGGGTCAGGTCTTTTTCAGGCACATAAGCCAACGGGCGAATCACGATGTTTTTTCCGTCGTCGCTGACCAGCTTGGGCGGCATGCCTTTCAGTTTGGCAGCAAAAAACATGTTCAAAAAAAACGTCTGCAGCATGTCGTCGCGGTGGTGACCCAACGCGATTTTGGTCGCGCCGAGTTCACCGGCGACGCGGTACAAAATGCCGCGCCGCAGGCGGGAACACAGCGAACACAGCGTTTTTCCCTCGGGAATCACGCGTTTGACGATACTGTAGGTGTCCTGGTTTTCGATGTGAAACGGCACGCCCAGCCTGGCTAAATAGTCGGGCAGGATGTGCTCGGGAAAGCCGGGTTGTTTCTGGTCAAGGTTGACCGCAATCAGGCTGAAATTGATGGGCGCGCGCTTTTGCAGCATGAGCAGAATATCGAGCATGGCGTAGCTGTCTTTGCCGCCCGAGACACACACCATTACCTTGTCGCCTTCCTCGATCATGTTGAAGTCAACAATCGCCCGGCCGACTTCGCGGCACAGGCGCTTTTCCAGTTTGTGGTCTTCCCGCTCAATCTTCAGCCGGTTCTGCGCCGGGGCTATTTCTTCTTCCGTCCATACGGCACTCATCACTTCACCATTGTCCTGTCTCGACGCGAATGGCTACTTCGCAGTCGTCAAAAATTTCAAGCTTGGCAATCTTCACCCGCACACCCACCACGCCAGGCAGCTGCATCAGCCGGTGCGCCAGTTTGCCAATCAGGCTTTCCAGCAAATTTACATGGTCCGCTGTGCATTCGGTGATGATGATCTGGCGCACCTTGCGGTAGTCCAGCACGTGGCTGATGTCATCGTCGCTGGGCAGCAGCGGCTGCGTGCCCAGGTTCAGTTCGGCGTCTACCTGAATCGGTTGCGGCGATGTTTTTTCATGCTCAAGAATGCCCAGATTTGCGTCAAAGCGCAAGCCGGTCAGGTTCAGGATCTGGGTGCCACGGGTATTGAACATAGGTCAGTCTTTGCCGGTCATGGAGCCAGCCTGCATCAGCGAAAAATCACGCTCGAACTTCATCAAATGCTGGCCGCCATCGACCAGCAGCGTAGTGCCGGTGATGGATGCGTTTTCCAGCGCAAACTTCACTGTCGCAGCCACGTCTGCAGCGGTCGATGACCGGCCTAGTGGCGACAGCTTGTGCAGCGCTTCGAACTGCTCGTCACTCAGCAAATGGCTGGTGAGTGTCAGCCCCGGCGCCACGCCCACCACGCGCACTGCGGGCGCCAGCGCCAACGCCAGCATGGTGCCGGCGGCCTCCAGGGCGGCTTTGGACAAGGTGTAGCTGAAAAAATCCGGGTTCTGATTCCACAGTTTCTGGTCCAGCAAATTGACCACTGCACCTGTCCCTTGACGCGCGCTGACATGCGTATGCAGCGCCTGAGCCAGCACAATCGCGGCGCCAGCGTTGCTGTGCAGGTGTTTGTCGAGCATTGAGAAGGAAAAACTGGCGGCATCGTCATGCTCGAAGGTCGAGGCGCTGTTGACGACCGCATCGACGCGGCCGAGGCGGGCAATCACATCGGGCAGCAAGGCCCGCACGCTTGCCTCGTCTGATAAATCTGCAAAAAAAGCGGCTGCAGCCCCCGAAATGCTTGCGCAATCAGCTACTGTTTTAATAGCATCTTCTTTGGAGCTGCGGTAGTGTACGGCGACGTGCCAGCCGCCCGCAGCCAGCGCAAGCGCAATCTCGCGTCCCAGCCGCCGGGCGGCGCCGGTGACCAGAACAACTTTTGCAACAGGATGGGTAGGGTTGGGCGGCATCTGGCGAGGTGACGGAGGCGATGGAGGCCGTGGTGAATGGCCGACAATTAAGACCGGTGATCCACATGACTGAATCTTCTATTTTAACGACCGACCTTCAAAGTACGATCTCCAGTGCCATAGCCCGTGCTGGCGGCTGGCTGGGCTTCGACGAATTCATGTCGCTGGCGCTGTATGCGCCGGGACTGGGTTACTACGCTAATGACTCGCGCAAATTCGGCCTGATGCCTGCGGGCTTGAACGGGGCAAAGGAAGGCGGCAGTGATTTTGTGACCGCGCCCGAGTTGTCGTCTCGCTTCGGCCAGACACTGGCGCGTCAGGTGGCCCAGGCGCTTCAGGCGACCGGCACGGCTGAAGTCTGGGAGTTTGGCGCGGGCTCTGGCGCGCTGGCGCTGCAGCTGCTGGACGCGCTTGGCCCGCTGTGCGAGCGCTATACGATTGTTGATTTGTCCAGCAGTCTGCAAGCGCGACAGCGTGAGCTGTTAGCCGGCCATACGGGCAAGGTGTACTGGGCCAGCGCGCTGCCGCCGCAAATGCGCGGTGTCGTGGTCGGCAATGAGGTGCTTGACGCCATGCCGGTGAAATTATTGGCACGACTCGATCGCGTGTGGCACGAGCGCGGTGTGGTGCTCAATCAGGGGCGTTTTTGCTACGCCGACAAGCGAAGCGAGCTACGGCCGCCGTTTGAAGTGGCGGGCACACACGATTACATCACCGAGATTCATCAGCAGGCTGAGGGCTTCATCGGCACATTGGCCGACCGGCTGCAGGCGGGTGCGATTTTTCTGCTTGACTACGGCTTTCCCGAGCACGAGTATTACCACCCGCAGCGCAGCATGGGCACGGTGATGTGCCACCGGGGTCATCGGGCCGATGGCGACGCGCTGCTTGACGTGGGCCGCAAAGACATCACCGCGCATGTCAATTTCACCGGCATTGCGCTGGCCGGACAGAGCGCCGGGCTGGAGGTGCTGGGCTACACCAGCCAGGGCCGGTTTTTGCTCAATTGCGGTTTGCTCGAAGGCATGGGCGATGACCACACAGGCGCCGGGCTGGCCCGGCGCGCCATGGTGCAAAAGCTCGTCAATGAGCATGAGATGGGCGAGTTGTTCAAGGTCATTGCTTTCGCGGCAAAAACGCCCTCAGGTT
>JANPFZ010000153.1:0-2477 GCA_031423655.1 Polaromonas sp. | reverse complement strand
CGCGCTTGGTTGGCTCACGTTCGTTGTGCTTGTTGACGGCGTCTATCAACACCGCAGCGGTGGCCGAAGAGTTTCCCTGTGCAATCACCGTGATGCCGTCGTCAATGGCCGAACGCAGCGCCGACAGCGCCTCTTCGTTCTGGCCCTTGCTGTCATAGCGCTCGATGGCCAGCGGCCGGTTACCACCCGGCAGCTTCACGCCGCCGCGCGCATTCACGCGCTCGGTGGCCCAAACCAGGTTGCGAAAAACCGCCTCGCCGGTGTTGGCGAATGAGCCCGACAGACTTTCGATCAACGCGACGCGTATCGCTGGCTGAGGCACAGGTGCCTGCGCCGTCGCAAGCAGTGGCGCGGCCATGCTTAGGGCCAACAAAAAAAGTTTCAAGAGTCGCTGCATAAAAAAATAGTTCTTTCGGTTGAGCGCCCCGCCGCTTGAATAAATCAGGCACATGCCTAAGTAGAGCGCATGCGGCAATCACGGTGAGCGCCGCGCAGTGTAAGGGGAAATTTCCCCTGATTTGTCTTCAACTTTTGTTAAAGGAATCACCATGTTTTATTCGTTGGCTACCCGCCCCGCCCGCAGTTTTCAGCGCAGCTACGCGCCTGTCGCCCGCAACGGCGCACTCGATAAATTTCTTGACGAGACCCTGACCTCACTGGCCGGCGCTGACACATCGAAATCTGCCAGTGTTGAAGACCAGGAAAAAAATTATTCCCTGCAACTCGACGTGCCCGGCCTGAGCCGCGAACAGCTCGACATTGGTATCGAAGGCGACGTGGTTCGCATTACCAGCAAGGCTGATGCCACCCGCAGCGTCAAAGCCGCCTGGCGCTTTCCGCTGGAAATCGATGCGACCAGCAGCACCGCGAAACTGGAAAACGGCGTCTTGACGCTGACGCTGGGCAAGAAAATTCCTGTAAGCAACGTATCGCAGCTAACGATCCAATAATCTGGACAGCCCGGCAGCGCAAGCCTGTTCGGGCTGGTTCTGCATATCAGCCAGATTCCAGCGCGGCTTCACATCAAACGTGTAGCCGCGCTGAATTTTCTCCAGCCCGGCCTGTACGCGCATGCCGGCCGCCAGTGCAATCATCGCGCCGTTGTCGGTACATAAATCGAGCTCGGGGTAATGCACGCGAATGCCGCGCTGCCCGCAGGCTGTATTGAGCTGGCTGCGCAGCAAGGCGTTGGCACCCACGCCGCCCGCCACCACCAGGCGATTCAGACCGGTTTGCGTCATCGCAGCCATTGACTTTTTAACCAGCACATCGACGATGGCGGCCTGTGTGGATGCGGCCAGATCGGCCTTGCGATCTTCCAGCGCGTCGCCAAGTTTTTTCGCCTGCGTCAGCACAGCGGTTTTCAGACCGGCGAATGAAAAATCAAGATTTCCGCTGTGCAACAGCGGCCGCGGCAGTTTGAAAGCCGTGCCATCGCCGCGTTCTGCCAACTTCGCCAGATGCGGGCCGCCCGGATACGGCAGGCCCATCAGCTTGGCCGACTTGTCAAACGCCTCACCAGCCGCATCGTCAATGCTTTCACCCAGCAGCGCGTAGCTGCCGACACGGTCCACGCGCATCAGCTGCGTGTGCCCGCCCGATACCAGCAAGGCGACAAACGGAAACTCAGGCGGGTCGCTACTTAAAAACGGCGACAGCAAATGCCCTTCCAGGTGGTGTACGCCGATGACCGGCTTGCCCAGCGCAGCCGCCATCGAGCACGCCACGCCGGCACCCACCAGCAGCGCACCCGCCAGGCCCGGCCCGCGCGTGAATGCAATCACGTCCACGTCGGCCAGCATCCTGCCGGCATTGGCCATGACTTCATTCGTCAATGGCAGCACGCGCCGGATATGGTCGCGGCTGGCCAGCTCAGGCACCACACCGCCGTAGGCCTGATGCATGTCAATCTGGCTGAACAAGGCGTGCGCCAGCAGACGCGGCACGCCGTGGCCCGAAGCGTCCACCAGCGCCACCCCGGTTTCGTCGCAACTCGATTCAAATCCTAGTATCAGCATCTCTGCAGTTTAGCGGTGAGGCCAAGCCCCCAACTTGCGGACCTGCGCATGACGCTGGCGGGCCAATGGCAAGCTCTTGCTGCCGAACAGGAGGACGGACTGCAAGGCGCAAAACAACAAGGCTGCAGACCGAACGAGGCAGTCTACACAGCTAACTTATGAGAAAAAACGGCCTGCAGCCCAAGTAATACGTGCGCAAGAAGCTACTAAATATATAGCACTCAGATGTTGATTGCAACGCGGCACGCGAGCATGGAAAGCCGTGTAAAAACCACCGCGCTGACTACCCGCCGTGGTAACCCTCCAGAATATCTTTCAGCGGCTTGTCGGGGTCAATCGTCGAGTCATTGGTGCGCGTTGGGGAATCGAGTTTCCGGCTCTCCTCCTCAGTCTTTTCGAGCTTGAGCTTCGAGTCTTTCGGTGGCGTGGTCTTGCTGGCATCGTTCAAATCTGACATGT
>JANPFZ010000152.1:0-2462 GCA_031423655.1 Polaromonas sp. | reverse complement strand
ACCGAAACGCCGCTGGCGCTGGATGCGATTGCGTCGCCGCTGCGGCAGCGCTGTGTAGACACGAATGCGGCGCTGGCGCGGGCTTGTGTGGCGTGGTGGAGTGGGCGCGCGGGTTAAATTTTCAGCGTCAGGCTGCTATGTATTTAGTAGCTCCTTGCGCACGTTTTCATTGGGCTACAGGCTGTATTTATGCCGCGAGTCGCTGCAAAGCAGCTTCAAGCTAAACGGCGGCCCGCTTGCTGGCTGTTCGCTTTGCGCGACCTGTTATGCGGGCGGTTTGCTCCGTCAACTGCAGCAGGCCGAGCAAGGCCTCATTCACCGCCTCGGAGTTTGGAAAAGCTTTTGCAATAGCCGGATTCAGCAAAGCTACCGCCGTACCCTTCACCGCTTCTTTGTAAAACTTCCCGCGCTCCAAACTTGTGAAGTCGGCGCGTTTGTATTCGAACAGAATTTGCACTACGCCGGCGCAAGTGCGCTGCGCGCCGCGTGCTCAAGAACGGCCCGCGCCTACGCGAGACTGCCGACGGGAAACCATTCGACGAATTGGTTGATCAACGCACCGTCTTCAAGATTCTCGAAGAGTGCCGCTACGGGTACCCGCGTACCACGAAAAAGCCAGGCGCCGCTGTAGCGCTCAGCATCGTGCTCAACAGCATCACAGGTAGACCAATCAATCATGTGCCCGAAGCGAAGCGCAGGGACCCAGACTGCGGGTCGCCTTCTCCTTGCTTACTTTCTCTTGGCGAAGCAAGCGAAAGTGAGTCGCCCGCCGCAGCGACAGAGCGGCATCAGGTTTTCTTAGACAACCCGGTGCGCAACTGAGAGCAAGGCTTCGACAGGCTCAGCCCGAACGGTTTTACGGTGAAAGGCTTCGATACGCTTGCGTACCGTGTCCTGAGCTTGTCGACGGGTCAGCCCGAACGGCTTGGAGTGGGAAAGCTTCGACAGGCTCAGCCCGAACGGGTGGGGAGTTCGGCCCGAACGGAAGACAGAGCGGAATCGGAATCGGGTGTTTTCGGCGTCGGAGCACAGATTCCCCGAACCTGCGGCCCCGCCCTTCGGGTGCTTCGCTTCGCTGCGCAGCGAAATTATGATCCGACCCCAAAACCCAGACTACACGCCGTTCGTCTAGATACTTTGGCCTCCAGCCCAGGCAGAACGTGCGCAAACAGCTATAAAAATAGTAGCGTTAACAACTGCTCAAGTCTCGGTTTTGACAAGCACCCAGGTTTTAGGCACAAGCACTGCAAGCGCACGCTCCAGCGCAGGAACAAGTGGCATAAGGCTCGGCAACTCATTCGACACCGCATCCAGAACCAGTACAGCGATAGGCAAATTCGCCGCGCTTTGCTGATACGGCAGGTTCTTGTCAACGGTCACGAACGCATCGAAGGATGACGCTGCAAGTGCAAGTAACTTGCCGTTTTTGACGCCCGACCAGCCGGCCTGACCGACCGTGGTCACCGCATGTAACGGCAACGCCTTTCTAAGACGGACCGGAATGCACTCATCAAGCAGCAGGCGCATTGGCTTCCAGAATTTCGTGCGCGGCCTCCAGCACGGCGACTGCACGCGCTCGGGTAACTGTCGGGAAGTCTTCCAGAAACGCCTCAAGCGATGAAGACCCTTCAAGGTAGTCAAATAGATTCTTGACGGGTACGCGCGTGCCTGTAAAGCACAGCGCTCCACTCATGATTTCCGGGTCACGCCTGGCGAGGGAAGAGTCCATGTTTGCCTCCGATTTAAGCAGTTTACTCTCGCGGGCCGCAGCGGCGACTGAGCGGCATCAGGACTTTGCAGAGCGCATGCTCGCTCGATCAGAAAAGAAATCGGAATCTGGCTTTTTCGGGGTCAGCCTTCGTCCCGCCCTGCGAGTGCTGCGCTTCGATTCGCAGCAAAATTGTTATCCGACCCCCAAAAACCAGAATACCAGATCGCTATTGAATTAATAGCTGTCTGCGCAATTTTCACCTGGGCTAGAGGCCGATTTAGCTTACAAATAGGCTCCGAACGACGCCTTGGACGCGCTGGATGCGTAGCCCCGCTTCGAACCAGCCGAAGCATGCACCTCACATCCCAGCAACTGCTTCCTCGCGCGATGCAGCCGCACAAACAGACTCGCCTCGCTGATCCCCAGACGCCGGCAAACGGCGCCCGATGGCTCGTCCTGCAACACCCGAAACCGCATCACATCGCGCAAACCAGGAGCCAGTTGCTCAATGCCTTTCAATGCCAGCTGCAGGCGTTCGCGCTGCTCGGTCAGCTCAAGCGGGCCGGCCTGCTCGCCGGGGAGAAACCGGGCCTCAATCGCCTCTCCGCCATCGTCGCTGTCGCCGTCCATGTCCAGCGTGTCAAAGCGCGCGCGCTGGCGAATCACGTCGACGATCTTGTTTTTCAAAACGGCCGTCAGCCAGCTGCGCAGCGCCGCGCGACCGGCAAAGTTGGCGCGGCCGGACAGCACG
>JANPFZ010000151.1:0-2172 GCA_031423655.1 Polaromonas sp. | reverse complement strand
GGGTCTGGATGAAGACACCTGCCACCAGCAGGGCATTCGCCTGCACAAGGTCAACGTGGTGTGGCCGCTGGAAGCCAGTATCACGCGCGACTTTGCGCAGGGGCTGCAGGAAATTCTGGTGGTCGAAGAAAAACGCCAGGTGATTGAATACCAGATCAAGGAAGAGCTCTATAACTGGCGCGCCGATGTTCGGCCTAACGTGCTCGGTAAGTTCGATGAGCCCGAGGGCGACCAGTCGGGCGGCGAGTGGGGCCGATCCAACCCGAGCGACAACTGGCTGCTGCGCGCCAAGGCGGATTTGACGCCGGCCATCATCGCGAAAGCCATTGCCAAACGCCTGAAAAAACTCGGCGTGCCAGCGGAAGTGGCGGCGCGCATGGACGCGCGGTTGGCGGTGATTGAAGCGCGTGAACGGGCACTGACCGAATTGAAAGTCGATACCGGTGAGCGCGCACCGTGGTTTTGCAGCGGCTGCCCGCACAACACCAGCACGCGCGTGCCCGAAGGCTCACGCGCGCTGGCCGGCATTGGCTGCCACTTCATGGCGACGTGGATGGACCGCTCGACCTCGACCTTTTCGCAGATGGGCGGCGAGGGCGTGGCCTGGGTCGGCCAGGCGCCATTCACCACCGATACGCATGTGTTTGCCAACCTGGGCGATGGCACTTACTTTCACAGCGGCCTGCTGGCCATTCGCCAGTCGATTGCGGCCGGCGTGAACATCACCTACAAAGTGCTCTACAACGACGCGGTCGCGATGACGGGCGGCCAGCCGATCGGCGAGCGGCCGGAAGGCCATTCGGTGCTGCAGATCATGCAAAGCCTGGTGGCCGAGGGCGTGAGCAAGTTGATCATCGTGACCGACGAGCCGGAGAAATACGAGGGTGCCAGACTGCTGGACGGCGTGGAAGTGCAACATCGCGATGAGCTGGACCGCATCCAGCGCGAGTTCCGTGAAATCAAGGGCTGCAGCGCCATCATTTACGACCAGACCTGCGCCACCGAAAAGCGCCGGCGCCGCAAGCGCGGCTCGATGAAGGACCCGGAAAAGCGCGTTGTCATCAACGAGCTGGTGTGTGAGGGCTGCGGCGATTGCTCGGTGCAATCGAACTGCCTGTCGGTCGAACCGCTGGAAACCGAATTCGGCCGCAAGCGCCGCATCAACCAGAACAGCTGCAACAAAGATTATTCATGCGTGAAAGGTTTCTGCCCCAGTTTCATCACCGTTGAAGGCGGGCAGCTGAAAAAGCCGAAGAAGGAAAAAAAGGGCGACGCGTCGCGCTTGTTCGAGGTGCCGCAGCCGGTGCTGCCGGTGGCTGAAGCCGCCTGGGGCATCGTGGTCGGCGGCGTCGGCGGCACGGGCGTCATCACCATCGGCCAGTTGCTGGGCATGGCGGCGCACCTGGAAGGCAAAGGCGTGGTGACACAGGACGCCGGCGGCCTGGCGCAAAAAGGCGGCGCGACGTGGAGCCACATCCAGATTGCCAACCGGGTGGACGCGATCTACACCACCAAGGTCGATACCGCCAAGGCTGATCTGGTGATCGGCTGCGACCCGATCGTGGCGGCCAGCAAATACACGCTGACGGTGATGCAGCCGGGCCGCACGTTTGTGGCGATGAATTCGCATGGGACGCCGACGGCGGCTTTTTTGAGCAACCCGAACTGGCAGTTTCCGGGCGGTAATTGCGAAACGGCAGTCAGCGCTGCTGTCGGCAACGATCTGGTTGGTGCATTCGATGCCGAGCAGGTCGCAGTGCAGCTGGTCGGCGATTCGATTTACACCAACCCACTGATGCTGGGCTATGCGTGGCAGAAAGGCCGGGTGCCGCTGTCGCATGCGGCGCTGATGCGTGCGATTGAGCTCAATGGCGTTCAGGTCGACAACAACAAATCGGCCTTTGAATGGGGCCGGTGCTGCGCGCATGACCTGGCGCAGGTGCAGGCGCTGTTCAAGGCGGCGCAAGTGATTGAATTTCTCAAAAAACCGTCGCTGACTGAAATGCTGGCCAAACGGGTGGAATTTTTGACGGCTTATCAGAATGCCGGGTACGCGCGGACCTATGCGGACTTTGTCGAGAAGGTACGCGCAGCGGAAGCCAAACTGGGCAAAACCGTGCTGACCGAGGCGGTTGCGCGCTATCTGTTCAAACTGATGGCCTACAAGGACGA
>JANPFZ010000150.1:0-2368 GCA_031423655.1 Polaromonas sp. | reverse complement strand
GGGCATGTGTACGACGTGTTCCCCTACGAGCAGGAAAAGCGGTTCAGCCATCGGCATGCGCCGGGCGCTGTCGATGGCGAAGTGCCGATCCAGTTGCCACCCGAACCGATGCTGACCGGCCTCAGCGGCATGACACCCTGACCATTCGGACGGCTTCAATAACGCGCCAATACATTTAATTCTCATACAGCTTCAGGAGCACGCCATGTCCGATTCCAACAAAGATTCCATCGTCATCCTCGGCGCCGCACGCACGCCCATGGGCGGCTTTCAGGGCGATTTCTCTGCGCTCTCGGCACATGACCTGGGCGGCGCGGCTATCAAGGCCGCCATCGAGCGCGCAGGCATTGCGCCTGCAAAAGTCGATGAAGTGCTGTTCGGCAACTGCCTGATGGCCGGCCAGGGCCAGGCGCCAGCGCGGCAAGCCGGCTTCAAGGGCGGGCTGCCCGCCAGCGCGGGTGCGGTCACGCTGTCGAAGATGTGCGGCTCGGGCATGGAAGCCACGCTGCTTGCGCATGACCAGCTGCTGGTCGGCAGCCGCGATGTGATGGTGTCGGGCGGCATGGAAAGCATGACCAACGCACCGCACCTGATGCTCAAGGGTCGCAGCGGCGTGCGTATCGGCCATGACCGCATTTATGACCACATGATGCTCGACGGTCTGGAAGACGCGTACGAGCCGGGCCGGGCCATGGGCACCTTTGGCGAGCAGTGCGCCGACAAATACCACTTCACCCGCGAGGCGCAAGATGCTTTCGCCACCGCCAGCGTGCAGCGCGCCAAGGCGGCCACCGAATCCGGCGCATTCAAGGCAGAGATCACTGCTGTGACGGTAAAAAGCCGCGCGGGTGAAATCGTGGTTTCCATCGACGAAGGCCCGGGCAAGGTCAAGCTGGACAAGATTGCCTCACTGAAACCGGCATTCAAAAAAGACGGCACCATCACCGCTGCGTCCAGCTCGTCCATCAATGACGGCGCCGCCGCGCTGGTGCTGGCGCGCGAATCAACCGCCAAGGAACTCGGCGCCAAGCCGATGGCGCGCATTGTTGGGCACGCCACCTTTGCGCAGGAACCCGAGTGGTTCACCACCGCGCCGGTCGGTGCCGTCAACAAGCTGCTGAAGAAAATTGGCTGGAACGCGCGCGACGTTGACCTGTGGGAGGTCAATGAAGCCTTTGCCGTGGTGCCGATGGCAGCGATGAAGGAGCTCGGCATCAGCCACGACATCGTCAACGTCAACGGCGGCGCCTGCGCGCTGGGCCATCCGATCGGGGCCAGCGGCGCGCGAATCATTGTCACGCTGCTGTATGCGCTGAAGGCGCGCGGGCTCAAGAAAGGCATTGCGACGCTGTGCATAGGCGGCGGCGAGGGAACTGCTCTGGCCATCGAAATGATGTGAGACGCTATGAAAATAATAGCTTCTTGCGCAAGTTTCACCTGGGCTGGAGGCGGATTTGATACTTAATCAAGAGCAGGAACAGATTCGCGACACGGTGCGCGCTTTTGCGCAAGAGCAACTCTGGCCAAACGCCGCGCGCTGGGACAAGGAGCACACCTTCCCGGTTGAGGCGCACAAAGGTTTGGCGGCGCTGGGCGCTTACGGCATCTGCGTGCCCGAAGAATTCGGAGGTGCGAATCTGGACTATCTGACGCTGGCTTTGGTGATCGAAGAGATCGCCGCTGGTGATGGCGGCACCAGCACGGCCATCAGCGTGACCAACTGCCCGGTCAACGCCATTCTCATGCGCTACGGCAATGTGGCGCAGAAAAAGCAGTGGCTCACAAAGCTTGCGCAGGGCGACATGCTCGGCGTGTTCTGCCTGACAGAGCCGCATGTGGGCAGCGACGCGTCATCACTGCGCACCACGGCGGTGAAAGACGGCGACGGCTATGTCATCAACGGTGTCAAGCAATTCATCACCAGTGGCAAAAACGGCCACGCGGCCATCGTGATTGCGGTGACCGACAAAGGCGCTGGCAAGAAGGGCATGAGCGCCTTCATCGTGCCGACCGACGCGCCCGGCTACACGGTCGCGCGGCTGGAAGACAAGCTGGGGCAGAACTCCAGCGACACGGCGCAGATCAACTTCGACAACTGCCGTATCCCGGCCGAGAACCTGATCGGCGCGGAAGGTGAGGGCTACAAGATTGCGCTGGGCGGGCTTGAGGGCGGCCGCATCGGCATTGCCGCGCAAAGCGTGGGCATGGCGCGCAGCGCGTTTGAGTTTGCGCTGGCGTATTCGAAAGATCGCCAGAGCTTCGGCACGGCAATTTTCAATCACCAGGCGGTGGGATTCAGGCTGGCTGATTGCGCTACCAAACTGGAAGCCGCGCGACAACTCATCTGGCACGCCGCCAGCCTGCGCGA
>JANPFZ010000149.1:0-8994 GCA_031423655.1 Polaromonas sp. | reverse complement strand
ATGCCGGCGCGTGCACTGCAGATCGTCAGCGCGTACAGCGTGCTGAGGGTCGAAAGCACCAGCGCGCGGTCGGTGACGGGACCCGCGGCGCGGGTGTCGATGGCCACGCGCGACAGCACGGCTGGCGACGCCGCCATGGCCAGCAGCGCTAGCGGCTCGGCCACGCTGGAGCGCACGTCCATCATTCCCAGCACCCAGTACACGGCGAAGAAGGTCAGCGTCGATTCGGCCAGGCTTTGCACCAGCACCATCGGGTTGTGGCGAAACCAGCGCAGCGGAATTCGTCCACCGGCTTCAAACAGCACCACGGCGACGCCCAGCTCCAGCAAGAACAGGCCGGTGCCCTGCAGCGGCCACGCCGCGCCGGTAAACCCGGCCAGCCCGGCGAAGGCGCCTATCACTGAGTAACCGATGACCTTGGGCAAGCCTAAATAGCGGTTCACCAGATGTCCGGAGGCGGCCGCCAGGGCTAGCAGGATGGACGGATTCCGCTGCGCTGGTTTCGACACAACCCAATGGTGCTGGTGCAAAGCCTGGCCGAATCGACACTGACCTTCATCGCCGTGTACTGGGTGCTGGGCCTGATGGACGTGCGCGCCAGCGTCGCCGAACCGCTGGCGCTGCTGGCCATGGCGGCATCGCCGGCAGTGCTGTCGCGCGTGGCGATTGACACCCGGGCCGCCGGACCGGTGACGGAGCGCGCCATGGTTCTGTCCACACTCAGCACGCTGTACGCGTTGACGATTTGCAGCGCCCGCGCCGGCATGATGCCGCGCGGCGAGGCTGGGCTGGCGAACACGCTCTACCCGGTGCTGGTGGTGCTGGGCCTGTCGGTGGTGGTCGGGGCCGTGCTGGCGCTGCTGCTGCGAAGCGCGCTGCGCGTGATGAGCCCCACCAGCGAGAACACGGCCATTCTGCTGCTCGCCGTGATTGCCGCGGGTGCTGCGCTCGCGGCGCACTATGGGGGCTCGGCGCCGCTGGCCGCCTTGCTGGGCGGCATGCTGCTAAAGCAGCTCAACCCGCGTCCGTGGTCATGGCCCCGGCAGATGGGCACCGCGTCGTCCATGCTGACCATGCTGTTGTTCGTGCTGGTCTCGGTCGTCGCCGCGCAGGCCGACTGGAACAAGCCTGTGGCGGGCGCGGTGCTGGCGCTGATCGCCGCGCGTATGCTGGCCAAAATTATTGGCGTCGGCTTGGGAAATGTCGGCAGTGGCGCCAGCTGGAGGCAGGCGCTGTGGGTCGGCTGCGCCATGTCGCCAATGTCGTCGGTGGCGTTGCTGTTAGTGTCGCAGTATGTGGCGGCGTCAACTTCGCTCGGGCCGCAGATTGCCAGCATCGCGCTGCCCACTATTTTGACGATGGAAATCCTCGGTGCGATGCTGGCCACCGTGGCCATTTACCGTGCCGGCGAAAGTTCCAGACCCTGGGAACCCCTGGTCCGCAACACCCAACCAGGCGCCCTGAATGAGTCTTGAAGCTTTCCAGAAATCAGAAGCCTTGTCGCTCGGGGTAGAGCTCGAACTGCAGCTGGTCAACACCCACGATTTCGACCTCGCGCCATATGCCGAAGACATGCTGCGCATGATGTCAAAAATCCGGCTGCCCGGCGCGGTGGTGCCCGAAATGACGTCGAGCATGATCGAAATTTCTACCGGCGTGTGCCAGTCATCGACCGAGGTGCTGAGCCAGCTGACGCAGATTCGCGACGCGCTGGTCAAGTGCGCCGACAAGCTCAATATCGCGGTCGTCGGTGGCGGCACGCATCCGTTCCAGCAGTGGCACGAGCGGCGCATTTACGACAAGCCGCGCTTTCGCGAGTTGTCAGAGCTCTACGGTTATCTGTCCAAGCAGTTCACGATTTTCGGCCAGCATGTCCACGTCGGTTGCCCTGACGCCGACACGGCACTGCTCACGCTGCACCGTATGTCGCGCTACATTCCGCACTTTATTGCGCTTTCGGCGTCCAGCCCCTACGTGCAGGGGCAAGACACGGCTTTTGATTCAGCCCGGCTCAATTCGGTATTTGCCTTCCCGCTGTCGGGCCGCGCACCGTTTGCATTGACATGGGACGACTTCACGGTCTTCTTCAACAAGATGACACACACCGGCGTCGTCAAAAGCATGAAAGATTTCTATTGGGACATCCGGCCCAAGCCGGAATTCGGCACGATTGAAATTCGCGTGTTCGATACGCCACTGACGATCGAGCGCGCCAGTGCGCTGTCGGGTTTTGTCCAGTCGCTGGCCGCGTGGTTCATGAACGAGGAGCCCTTCATGCCGGCCGAAGACGACTACCTGGTCTACACCTACAACCGCTTTCAGGCCTGCCGCTTCGGCCTGGACGCGGTGTATGTTGACCCGGCCACCGGCGGCCACATGCCGCTGCGCGACCACATCCTGCTCACCATGCGCCAGATCGAAGGCCATGCCGCCACGGTCGGCGCCACCCAGGCCATCGGACTGCTGCGGCGAAGCGTCGAAAACGCCGACAACGACGCCCGCTGGCTGCGCGAGCGGCAAGCCGAAGAGCGCCTGCTCGCAGAGGTGATTCGTCAGGCAGCCGAGCGCTTTCGCGGCGGGCTCAGGCACAGCGAGTTGCAGTGAGCCCGTTTTAAACGGTGGCCAGCCAAGGGCGCTGCGCTACCCTGGCCTGCTCGTGCGACAGCTTGAACATTCCAGGTTTTTGCTTGTAGTGGTCGCCGTCAATGCGCCAGTACCTGTGTCCTTTCGAGCTGCCCAAAAATACCCGCCTTCTCGCCAGCCTGCCGTGACCGCGGACTGCCTTGCTCACCAGATAGCGCACATCACCGGGTCCACAGTACCCTTGCGGCTTCGCGAGGTGCCCGCAACGACGGCGGTGGTGGTCGCGGTCGCTAGAGCGGTGAGTCGTGTGCCATTAATCAGGTGCCCGCTCACTGCGACGCCAGCTTCGCCAGCAACTGTTGAATCGACCCCAGTGTCTGGGCCAGCATCGCACTGTCCAGCGCGCCCGACGTGGCGGCCGATTCACTGGAAGCTGAAGCACCGCCAGCAGCGTTCTGGCGGGTTGGTTGCAATAAGTGCCGCGTACTGGCGTCTGGCGCGCAATCGAGCATCGGGTGCTGCCGGGTCGAGATGCCAAAGTCCGCGATGACCCGCTGGGCAAACTCCTTGTTGGTGAGGCCGTCGATACCGGCCGTCAGGACACGGGTGGCGCGCCGGGTGAATTCGCCGTGTCCGTCGCTTTCCCAGGCCACTTCGGCATCGAGACAGGCGGCAAACTTGACGTCCCGCATCAGGCTGATGCCGCCGGAGCTGGCAGCGCGTTGCCTGCCGCCTGATTTTTCCCGGAAGCGGCGGTGCGCATCGACGATGTCGGGCGTTGCGATGACATAGCGCTTGCGTTCATCCTTGCCCGCGCTCGATCCTCCGGAAGGCGGCGCGCCGACGGCGAATCGGGAGTTGGTGCCCGAATGGCAGCAGTCCATGAAACATGTCATGTTGACGCCATCAGGAATTCTTGCGAACGCTGCCGCCACGTCGTCGTCAATGTAGAGATGACCCGTGGCGAAATCGACCGGGCAGAGGGCCTCGTCCTCGCCGTCCTCGTCGTCGCCGTTCAGATCGGGAACATGCGTGCCGTGGCCGGCATATTGAAAAACGATCACGTCGCCGGCAACGCTGCTATTGACCAGCGCCAGCAACTCGCGGTCAATCGCCTCGCGGGTGGCCTGCTCGTCCAGCAGAAGCGATGCCGTGAACCCGAGCCGGGTCAAGGCGTCTGCCCACATCTGGGCATCGGCCACGCAGCCCGCCAGTCGATGCTCAGGGGTCGGGTAGCGATTGATACCCACGCAAAGTGCCCGCCGGCGGCCGGCGCCGGTATGCGCTGCTGGCGTGGCCGCATGGGGCTGGCGATAAGGCGTGGCGGACGATGCGGCGGCACCGTTGAAGGCGGGTCGCAAAGCCTCCTGGGAGGCCGGCAGGCGCAGCTCTTCAGGCCAGTCAACTTCATCGGTCCACTCCCGGGCAGAGGGGGTGACGCCTCGGGCCGTCGCGTACTCGACGATTTTGTCGGCGTCAGCCCGGTTCAGGATCCGGCGTGCAACGCTGTTCATCGTTGGCGCGTCGTCATCAAAGCCGCCATGGGTTTGAGACTGGCTCGCCGACGCGCCGGTGTCGCTCAGCGTGGGGGACCACACAACATCGCCCAAACCGGTGCGGGTGCCGTCGAGTTTGAACAGCGTCTTCAGGCCGCCATCGCCACGCAAGCTCTCCTCCAGGCCCAGAACCGGCGTCGAACGCTTGTTTTCCAGCGCGTAGTAGATGAGGTACAACAAGGACTTGCGATAGACCCTGGCGCAGTTGTCGTCCCGCTCGTAGTCTTTTTTCATCGTAAATAGCGTCAGCTTCTCGACCACTTCTCCCTTGCCAATCTTCTTCTCCAGGTGCTCCTTGAAGGTGTCCACCCGAACGGCTGGCGCAAGAAAGTAAGCCGAGGTGAATGTCGGCGCGCCCAGTAGCCGGGCGAGGGGTAAAAAGTGACAATGAAAAATCGAACCGGCGCTGTGGCCGACCGCATGCAGTTCGATGTCATCGCCTTTGCCCTTGCAGAATTCGTTGAGCCTGTTCGCGACATACCAGGCGCCACCGCCGTTCGGGTTGCTGGTGGAGGGCTGGTCCACCGCATGCTCCGCGCTGGACTTCATGCCGCCCCAAATGCGCGGTCCCTGCAGCGCACGGGCTGTAACCTCGATCAGCGGGTCGGAAGTGAAATCAAACAGATCGCGTCCCATGCCGCGCGCCGCTCCCTGCTGGGCGCGCTTCAGAAGATTTCCAATCGTCTCGAACAGACCTGTTTCCCAGATGAAATAGATCGGGTAGATGTCGTTTTGCTTCCACCAGTCAATATGCTTGGTGGCGATTTGCAGGCCGCTCGATTCTGAAACCAGTCCCCCATGCGCATAAAAAAGCAGGCGCAGCTTGTGTCCGGACTTTTTCGCTTTATCGAGCGCTTTCGGCAAATGTTGCTCGAAGAGGGTGTCCACGTCGGCCGGCGTGGTGGCGGCTTCGCCCTCCCCGGAGAAGCGCCCCTGTGACAAATTCACCAGATGCGGCCTGAGTGCTGCCAACGCAGCGGCACCCAAACCCGAGTCCCGCGCGGTGCTTCGGCCTGACGGCGGTGCCTCCATGTCCTGCTGCTCATGATGCGACAGCTCCGCGTCTGCCGGCTCGCCAGCGCCATCCGGGGTGCGGCTGAGCGCCGTGATGGCATCGGCGACCAGAAGATTCTGTTCATCCGGGAAAGTATCTTTGGGGGCGCCGCGGCTGGCATCCCCGACTGCTTGGCGTGCCTCTTT
Organism: Polaromonas sp.; assembly: GCA_031423655.1. GTDB lineage: Bacteria > Pseudomonadota > Gammaproteobacteria > Burkholderiales > Burkholderiaceae_C > Polaromonas. The sequence goes on along the minus strand of JANPFZ010000149.1, from coordinate 3,655 downwards.
GCAGGCTTTGACACCGGCCAGGATTTCTGAGTAATTCAGGCTGCCGCCAGGACACGATTTGGTGCTCATCGCGTTGTGAAACATCAGCGTGTTCGGTGCCAGTTCAAACCTCGACTGCACCAGGTCGATCACCTGCAACGCGGCGTCCCGTTGCGCGCCGTCAAACGGGTCGTGCCCGATGTCGAAATTTCCAATCATTTCAAACATGAACGGGCCAAATTTCTCGTTTCCGTTATGCCCTGAGGCACTGGCCGGCGGAAGATTCCAGTTGCGGCCGAGCCAGATAAAGCCCTGCGGGTCAATCGTGATGTGCTGCGCAATGTCGCGCCATCCCTGCGTTTGCGTGTGAAAACGCCACATCGAAACAATAGTGTCATGCCCTTTGAAGTCAGCCCGGCCAGGCCGCCAGGTGTGGTGCATGTGTACCGCGTTGATTTGCCGCTTGAACGGAAACTTGTCGAGCAATTTCTCAAACTGGTCAACCGGGATGCGTTTGAAGGTTGGTGTCGACATACAAACTCCTGGCTTAAAAACAAGCGGTCTGACGGGTTGCATGCCGCCTTGCAATCGGCCAGCGGCTGGCGCGTGCTGGCAAGGCCGGATTAAGGTTCAAGCGCCCCTCCCTGAGTAACTGCATGCACCCTGCTCCCATCGGACCATCCATTCATCGTAGGACTCGGTTGATGCCATGCGTCAGTCGATGCTCACTTCTGCCGGTAAATATTCGTAATCGGCGCAAACAGCTGTGCTGCCCGCAGCAGCGCCGCAGTGGCTTCGACGGCGAGATACACCTTGATCAGGGCCTGTATCCTTGACCCCATGGGAGAGTTTGACCTGATTGCACGCTACTTCACGCGCCCTACGGCACGCGCCGTGCTGGGCGTCGGCGACGACTGCGCGCTGCTGCAGCCCGTGCCGGGCACGCAACTGGCCATCTCCAGCGACATGCTGGTGGAAGGCCGGCATTTTTTTGCCGATGTCGATCCGTCCGCGCTGGGCCACAAGGCGCTGGCGGTCAACCTGAGTGACCTGGCAGCTTGCGGCGCCAAGCCGCTGGCCTTCACTCTGGCGTTGGCGCTGCCGCGCGTCGATGAAGCCTGGCTGGCCGCGTTTTCCCGTGGTCTCCTGGGCCTGGCCGATGCGCATGGCTGCGAACTCGTGGGCGGCGATACCACCCAGGGTCCGCTCAACATCTGCATCACCGTGTTCGGCGAGGTGCCCGTGGTCGGCGGCAAAAGCCAGGCGCTGCTGCGATCCGGCGCCAGGGCCGGTGACGACATCTATATCAGCGGCACGCTCGGCGATGCACGGCTGGCGCTGGAGGCGCGGCGCGGCACGATCACGCTGCCCGCCGCATTGTTTGAGCAGGTCCGGGGTAGGCTTGAACAACCCAGCCCGCGCGTTGCGCTGGGTCAAGCACTGCGCGGCGTGGCCTCGGCAGCGATTGACGTGAGCGACGGCCTGCTCGGTGATCTGCAACATGTGCTGCGCGCTTCCCGCGTCGGTGCCACCATCGATACCTCTGTCGCTATAAATTTAATAGCTGCTTGCGCACATCCTGATTGGGCTACAGGCATTATTTCCTTCGAAAAACAGCTGGAATACAGCTTGGCGGGCGGTGACGACTACGAACTGGCCTTTACCGCGCCGGTGTCGGCCCGTGCGGCGGTGCAGACTGCGGCACTGCTGGCCGGCACGCCGGCGACCCGCATTGGCTGCATCGAGAAAACGACCGGTCTGCGGCTAATCGACGCGCAGGGAAACGCACTGCCTTGTGGCTTCACCGCGTTCGACCACTTCGCCTGAGCCGGCGGCGGCGCCACCGCTTTCCTGGGGCCCAAAGCGCGAACCGCAGGGGCCGGGTTGCGCAGCAGCCTGCAAGAAATTTCCTTGCGTTTTGACCGGGGTAGGGCTACCGTGCCTAAAACGGACGCGGTAAGGCGACTGTGCAACGCCCCGGGAGTGAGGTAGGAACGATGTTGACAGCCCAACTTCTCAAGCAAATTTTTCCGCTCTGCGCCGACCCCGCAAAGTGGACACATTCGCTCAACCCGGGGCTGGAGAAATACCAGATCAGTACCCGCGCCCGCCCGTGCTGCTTTCTGGCGCAAACCGGCCATGAATCCGGTCAATTAATCAATAAATAACGAAATCGTTGGCATCAAACAGCGATAGCTGGTATTCCATGAGGTCGCTGCCAACCTGGCGTAAGGATTTTTACAGGAGCATGACATGGCAAACAAGCAGACGTCGACAGCAAAAGCCCAGGGCCTTTCCTTACACATAGGCCTCAATAGCGTCAGCCCCGCGGCTTACAGCGGCTGGAGCGGCCCGCTCGCCGCCTGCGAATTTGACGCCAACGACATGGCGGCAATCGCCCAGGCCAAAGGCATGAAGCCCAGCGTACTGCTGACGAAAAAGGGCACCCGCGCCAATGTGCTGGCGGGGATTCGATCAGCGGCCAAAACGCTCAATTCGGGTAGCCTGTTTTTTCTCAGCTACTCCGGTCACGGCGGCCAGGTGCCCGACGTCAGCGGTGAAGAGCCCGACAAAAAAGACGAAACCTGGTGCCTGTTTGATGGCCAGTTGATCGACGACGAGCTGTACTACGAGCTCAGCCGCTTCAAGGCAGGCGTGCGCATCCTGGTGCTGTCCGACAGCTGCCACAGCGGCTCGGTCACGCGCGCCGCACCGCCGCCGCCGGCCACGCCCACGCTACGCCCCAAGTTGATGCCAAACGCCGTGGCGATGCGGGTGTACCGCGAACACCAGGACTTCTACGACAAGCTGCAGCGCGAGGTAGCCACGGCGGCCGGCCAGCCCGTGGTCGACCCCGACACCGCGCTGGCCAGCGTGGCGTCAAGTGGCCGACTGAGCGCGATCGTCACCAAATTCAATCCCGCCGTGATCCTGATTTCGGGCTGCCAGGACAACCAGACCTCGATGGATGGCGAGCACAACGGCGCATTCACCGAGCAGTTGCTGCGAACCTGGAACCAGGGCGCATTCAAGGGCAATTACGGCCTGCTGCATGCCCACATCAAGGCTGCGATGCCGGCCACCCAGACGCCCAACCTGTTCACGCTGGGCAAGGTCGGCAAGTTTCTGGCACTGGCGCCGTTCACCGTCTGAAAGCTGGACCCTGATGACCGCGTCACTGGTGCCGCTGCGAAAGGCTTTCTGCGGCTGAACGGGGCGGCCATAACGCAGCATCAATTCACAGGAGCGAGTCATGGCAGCCCGTACGCAAGACATCACCTTCATCATCCCGGGGCAGGCGCAAAAGGCCGGTGCGGCCACCCGCGGCAGCGTCAAATCTTCGGTGCGTGTGGGCGCCCAGCGCGGCGGTGTTGAGCCGGTTCGAGTCAGCGCGCGCCCTGGCGACGACGTCGTCGTGCTGAGCATCGCCAACGGGCCGACCTTGTACCTGCACCCCGAGGATGCCCGCGACCTGATGCGCGCGCAAAGCGCCGGTGCCACTCGTGGCACCGTGAATGCGGCTGACGACAACGAAGTGCTGGTCTCAGCGCAGCTCGGTTGGCCGGGTCTGGAGGCGGGCGCCACACGCGGCACGACCCGCGGCTGGATGGGCCAGGCGGTGCTCAGCGCGTTTGAGGTGATCACCGGCCTTGCCAAAGACCCGGCCAGACTTGCT
>JANPFZ010000148.1:0-7395 GCA_031423655.1 Polaromonas sp. | reverse complement strand
AGTGCCGAATGCCGAAGCGCGAGTCAACCTGACGCCGGTATTCGCTCGGCGTCATGCCTTTCACGTCGAGAAAACGGCGGTTGAAGTTGGCGACGTTGTTGAAGCCGACCTCATAACAGATATCGGTGATGTAACGGTCGGACTCCATCAGTAACTGGCAGGCGCGATTGATGCGCACCTGGTTGACAAAATCGGTGAAGGTGTTGCCGGTGGCGCGCCGGAAGAAACGCGAAAAGCGGCTTTCGCTCATGCCGAATTCGAGCGCCAGTTCCGCCGCCGGTATTGCACGCGTCAGATCGTCGGTGATACGGCTTACCACCGCGTTGATCTGGTCGAGCTCGGCATCGTTGTCGACGCTCTGCAGTTGCGCATGCGACAGCAGACGGTAGTCAGGCCAGCGCGAAAGTTCACCCAGCAGCGTGCAGAATTCACCCAGGCGTGCCATGCCGCGACCAGCGCGAATCTTGTGCCAGCGCTCGACAGCCTGCTCCGACATGCCGAAAAACTCGATGCCATTGCGCGCCCGGGCTAGCAGCGGCAGCACTTCCTCCAGCTCGCGAATATGCGCGGCCGCCTGCGCGATCGGCTCGTGCGGAAACTGGATCACCAGGTCGCGCTGCGCGATACCGCCTTCGGGCAAGTCAAGCGAGATCCAGTTGTGCGGCAGCCGCGGGCCGGTCAGCACCAGGTGGCCGGGCTGGAAGGAGCCGATGTAATCGCCGACAAACGTTTTGCCGGACGACGCCACGATCAGGTGCAGCTCATATTCGTCGTGGTAATGCCAGCGCGCCAGCGGCGTCGGCCAGCCATGCGCCAGGCAATGGATCAGCCCGTCGTTGCGCGGCGATTCATAGCCCAGCGACGGACTGCGCGAATAGTCCTGCTCCAGCTCGGGCTGGCGCAGTCGGGGAGTAATTCTGTGACGCGCGGGCATGGTGGAATTGAAATTAGGTTGATATAAAAACGAAACTAGCTCATCACCGAGCCGCCATCGACATTGAGGGTTTGCGCGGTAATGTAAGAAGCCTCGTCGCTGGCAAGGAACAGCGCTGCACCAGCGATGTCGGACGGCGAGCCCATGTAGCCGAGCGGCACCGCTTGCCCGACCTGCTTTTTCTTCTCACCGAGCGGCAGATTTTCATAGCGTGCGAACAGTGAATCGACATGCGCCCACATGGGTGTGTCGATGACGCCGGGCGAAATCGCGTTGACGCGGATGCGGTGCGGCGCCATGGCCAGTGCCGCGCTCTGCGTGTAGCTGATGACCGCCGCCTTGGTGGCGCAGTAGTGCGAAACCAGCGCCTCGCCGCGCCGGCCGGCCTGGGACGCCATGTTGATGACCGCGCCTTTCTCAACGCTGTGCTGCACCATGCGCGCCAGCGTTTTCTGCATGACAAAAAACATGCCTTTGACGTTGACGGCGAAGAGCTTGTCGAACATCGCCTCGTGGCTTTCGAGCAGTGGGGCCATGTCGAAGACAGCGGCGTTGTTAAACAGCACCTGCACCGGACCGAAGCGCTTTTCAGCCGCATCGAGCACAGCGTCGATCTGGTCCATGCGGGTGATATCGGCGCTGAGGTATTGCACGCGGTCGGATGCGCCGGCAAAGCCCAGTTCCGTCGGCGGCGTGCCAGCCATGTCGGTCACAGTGCAGTGCGCACCCTCGGCTATAAAAGCCAGCGCGACCGCCAGCCCGATGCCGCCGCCTGCGCCGGTCAGCAAAATATGCCTGTCCTGCAATCGTCCGCTCATATCCGTTCCGTTTCAAAAACAGCGACCCGAGCGCGGGCGCGTCGCACCGCATCGATCAGGCGCGCGTCGCCAGCCAGCTCGCCCCACAATGAATCTTGTACGCAAAACGCAGCAACAGGATCATCGGCCGCGCAAATTGCGTGCGCCACGACCGGGTCCATGGCCTGGTCTTGATACACATGCGGCAAGCGCCCCGCGTGCCAGCGCTGCAGATAAGCCAGGAACAATGCTGGCAGCATGGCGACACTGTCCACGCCCTCAGCGCGAGCCAGCCTCTCGCGGAAGGTCGCCGCGATAAAGCCGGGTATCTTGGAAAAACCGTCCATCGCGACGCGCTGGTTGGTGTCTTTCAGCGCCGCATTGCCAAAGCGCTCCAGTACCAGGTCGCGGTAGCTTTCCAGGTTGATCGGGCTCGGCGACAGCACCGGAATGACGTCGTCCGTCACATAGTCATACGCAAACTTGCGAATCGCCGGGTCAAGCGCGCCTTCATGGATGTAGCTGTAGCCCGCCAGGGTGCCGGCCCAGGCGATGCAGCTGTGCGTGGCATTGAGCAACCTGATCTTGGCTTCTTCATGCGCGGCGACCGACTTCACCATTTCGACCCCGACCTTTTCCCACGCGGGCCGGCCGGCGACAAAGCTGTCTTCAATCACCCACTGGATAAAACTCTCGCCCATCAGTGCGGCGTCGTCGTGCCGGCCGGTGGCGGCCAGCACGCGTTCAGCCACGTCGAGCATGGGGCGCGGCGTGATACGGTCAACCATGGCGTTTGGGCAGCTTGTGTTGGCTGCGATCCATTGCAGCAGCGCCGCGCGGTCCGGCGTGTTGGGCAGCAGCCCGACGAACTGCAGCAGGCCCTTGCGAGCCCGGTCCCCGTTATGGCGCAGGTTGTCGCAGTTCAGCAGTGTGACCGGGCCGGCGTTGTTCTTCATGCGCTGGCCAAGAATGGCCGTCAGCGCGCCGTAAAGCGTGGAGCCCGCTCGCCCTGATTCAGCCGCCGCAAGGTCGGCTTTCAGATCGTCGAAGCGCAGGTCAAGCCGGTCGTCAGCATCGAGGTAGTAACCGGCTTCGGTCACCGTGAAGGAAATGATTCGCGTGCGCGCATGGGCGCCAATAGCAATCAGCCCCGCGAGCAGCGGATCGTGCGGCACCACCGTCGTGATCGATTCGATGCGTTGGTAGCTGCGCACTTGCGCGGGCGTGACGGTTTCCAGCGTATAGGCGCCGCCCTGCGCCTGAAGCGCGGCCACTACGGCTTCCATGTCGGGCCGGATATTGCCTGCGGCCAGCGTCCAGCGCCTGTCGCCGGACTGGATCAGTTCGTGCAGGTAGACCGCCTGGTGCGCGCGGTGGAAGGAGCCCAGACCCAGATGCAGCATCACGGCTGGCGAAGTTTCTGAAGGAGACATCATTTTTTGCAAAAGCCGATTCAGGTGTTTCCGGCGATGGAACCGGTCAGTGCCACACGGCCCTGAGCATCGAATAAATGTGCAGTGCGTGAATCGACAGCAACGCCCACCCTGTCCCCCACCCTGGCCTGGGTACGGGTGTTCAGACGCGCTACCAGCTGTGCGCCCTGATCGCTGGTGACATAGACCAGCGTCTCGGCACCCAGTGCCTCGACCAGTTCGACACGGCCCTGAATGTCGTCACCGCCCGCCGGCCGCAGCGCGATGCTCTCGGGCCGCAGGCCAACGAAGCCGCCGACCGGCACGGGCATGCTGAACCGGTTGGACAATTGGGGCACGCTGGCCGCTGCCACCATGTTCATTTGCGGCGTACCGATGAACTGCGCGACAAACTGGTTGGCCGGCCTGTCGTACAGCTCCAGCGGTGTGCCGACCTGTTCGATCTGGCCATCACGCAGCACCACCACCCGATCAGCCAGCGTCATCGCCTCGACCTGGTCGTGGGTGACGTACACCGTGGTCGCACCCAGGCCCTGGTGCAGCTTGGCGATCTCGACGCGGGTCTGGCCGCGCAGCGCCGCATCGAGATTGGACAGCGGCTCGTCGAACAAAAACACCTTGGGCGCTCGCACGATGGCGCGACCAATCGCCACCCGCTGGCGCTGGCCACCGGACAAGTCCTTGGGCGTGCGCTGCAGGTAATCGGTGAGATTCAAAATCTTCGCTGCCCGCTGCACTTTCTCGTCGATCACCTTTGGGTCGGCTTTGGCCAGCTTGAGCGCGAAGCTCATGTTCTCGTACACGCTCATGTGCGGATAGAGCGCGTAGCTCTGGAACACCATGGCCAGGTCGCGTTTGGAAGAAGCCAGTCCGGTGATGTCACGGCCGTCAAGATGCAGCGAGCCGCCATCCATGTTTTCCAGCCCGGCAACGAGGCGCAGCAGCGTTGATTTGCCGCAACCTGACGGGCCGACGAACACGACGAACTCGCCTTTTTCGATCACCAGATCAATGCCGCGAATGACCTTCACCGGGCCGAAGTTTTTTTCAACGTTTTTGAGTTGGAGAAATGCCATAAATAACTTTCCGGTGCGACTACTTGACAGCGCCAAAGGTGAGGCCCTGGACCAGCTGCTTCTGGCTGAACCAGCCGAAGACCACGATGGGCGCGATGGCCATGAACGAAGCGGCTGAAAGCTTGGCCCAGAACAGACCCTCAGGACTCGAATAAGACGCGATCAGCGCAGCCAGCGTGCCGGCCTTGGCTGAGCTGAGGTTGAGCGACCAGAAGGCCTCGTTCCAGCTAAGCACCAGACACAACAGACCGGTCGAAGCCAGACCGCCGACGGCCAGTGGCAGCAACACGCGCCGGAACTCCTGCCAGAGCGTGGCGCCATCCATGCGTGCGGCTTCCAGAATTTCATGCGGAATATCCTTGAAGTGGGAATACAGCATCCACACCATGATGGGCAGGTTGCTCAGCGTGAAGACGATGATCAGGCCGAGACGCGTGTCGAGAAGTTCGCTTTTTTGCGCCAGCACGTAGATGGGAACCAGCGCCCCCACGGCTGGCATCATCTTGGTTGACAGCATCCACATCAAAATGTCACGCGTGCGCCTGGTTCGGAAAAACGCCATCGAGTACGCAGCAGGCGCGGCAATGGCCAGACCCAGCAAGGTTGACAGCACGCTGGTAATGACTGAATTTTTGGCGTAAAGCAAATAGTCACTGCGCGATTCGACTTCAACAAAATTTTCCAGCGTCGGCGGGAAAAAAAAGAGCGGCGGTACTTCGATGGCCTGAAGTTCAGTCTTGAAAGCGGTCAGCACCAGCCAGCCAAGCGGAAAAAACAGCAGCAGCGTCACCAGCCAGGCGATGACGGTCCGCAGCACGTAAGCAAAAGTTGATTGGTTGACTTGGGACATGAGGCCTTCAATCCAGGTTTTTACCGACCATGCGGATCAAAAATACCGCAGCGATATTGGCCAGAACGACAGCAAAGAGAGCACCCGCCGACGCCACGCCCGCGTCAAAATTGAGCAGCGCCTGCTTGAAGATGAGAAAGGCCATGTTGGTGCTGGCATCACCCGGGCCGCCACCGGTGGTGGTGTAGATTTCCGCAAAGATACTGAGCAGGAAAATCAGCTCGATCATCATGACGACGGCGATAGAGCGTCCCAAATGCCGCAGCACCAGGTAGCGCAGCTGTTGCAGATAGGTGGCGCCGTCCATGCGCGCAGCTTCGAGCTGCTCGCGGCTCATCGACTGCAGCGAAGTGATGAAGATCAGCGTGGCAAACGGCAGCCACTGCCATGACACCATGATGATCACGCTGAGTAGTGGCCAGTCGGTGAGCCAATCCACCGGCTCGGCACCGAAGAACTGCCAGACCTGCGCCAGCACGCCGTAGATCGGATTCATCATCATGTGCTTCCACATCAGCGCATTGACCGTGGGCATGACGAAGAACGGCGAGATCAGCAGCAGCCGCACCATGCCGCGGCCGGGAAACGGATCGTCGATCAGCAGCGCCAGCGCAACGCCGCCGACTACCGTGATGATGATCACGCTACCGAGCAATAGGATGGTGTTGATTACCGACGTCGTGAACGACGGGTCGGTGACGAAGAATTCGAAGTTGGACAGTCCCGCGAATCCGGTCTGATCGGGCTGCATCAGGTTGTAGCGGATCAGCGAAAAATAGATCGTCATGACCAGCGGCACGATCATCCACAGGAAGAGCGTCATGACTGCGGGCGCCAGCATCAGGCGGGGCATGAGTCGGTTCACGGGGGGTCTCCGGTTCGAAAAACGGGGCTGGTCGCAGACGAACGCAAGCTGAACGCCGGACGCACCGCGTCACAATGACGCGAGCATCCGGAACTTGGGCTACTTGTAGTAACCGCCCTTTTTCATTTCGCGCTCGGCGGCGACCTGACCTGCCTTGAGCGCGGCATCCACCGTCGTCTTGCCAGCCAGGGCCGCACTCATTTGCTGGCCCACTGAAACACCGATCGACTGGAACTCGGGAATCGCTGCGTACTGCACGCCGACATAAGGCGACTTCGGCAGCGTGCTGTCTTCCGGGTTGGCCGAGTCGATGGCGGTTTTCTCGGCCGCAGCAAACTTGGCAGCTTTCAGAAATTCGGCGTTAGCGTAGGTGCTCTTGCGCGTGCCAGTCGGCACTGTGCCCCAGCCGTTGGTCTTGCCAACAAGGGCGATATATTCCTTCGATGTCGCCCAGTTCACAAACTTCTGGGCTGCATCGACCTTCTTCGACCCCGCAGGAATGGCCAGTGCCCAAGCCCAGAGCCAGTTCGCGCCTTTGGGCGTGACCATGGTCGGCGCCTGCGCAAACGCCACTTTGTCGGCTACTTTGGATTGTTTCGGATCGGTGATGAAGCTGGCGGCAATCGTGGCGTCTACCCACATGCCGCATTTGCCGGCGTTGTAGAGCGCGAGGATTTCGTTGAAGCTGTTGGCCGAAGAGCCCGGTGGGCCATACTTTTTCAGCAGATCGACGTAGAACGTGATCGCGTCTTTCCACGGCTTTGATTCGAGCTGCGGTTTCCAGCCCATGTCGAACCACTGGCCGCCGCTGGTATTGACCAGCGTCGTGAGGAACGCCATGTTGTCGCCCCAGCCCGGCTTGCCGCGCAGGCAGATGCCATACACGCCTTCTTTCGGGTTGTGGATTTTGGCGGCCAGGTCACGCACCTGCTCCCAGGTCGGGCGATCAGGCACGGTCACGCCGGCCTTGTCGGCCAGGTCCTTGCGGTACATCAGCATGGAGCTTTCGCCGTAAAAAGGTGCTGCATACATTTTTCCGCCGACGGAAAGACCGTTGCGCATGGCGGGCAGGATGTCGTCGACGTCGTAAGTCGCGTCGGGTTTGAGTTCCTGCAGCCAGCCTTTCTTGCCCCAGATCGGGGTTTCGTACATGCCGATGGTCATGATGTCGAACTGGCCGCCCTTGGTGGCGATGTCGGTGGTGACGCGTTGGCGCAGGACGCCTTCTTCCAGGGTGACCCACTTGACCTTGATATCCGGGTTGGCCTGCTCGAAGAATTTGGTGAGCTTTTGCATCTCGATCATGTGGCCGTTATTCACGGTTGCGATGACGAGTTCGGTGGCTTGCGAAAGGCTGGCAAAGGCGAGGCCGAAGGCCAGCGCGACGGCTGATCCGATCTTCATGACGGAAATTCCTCCTTATATGTTTTTTGTTTCTCC
>JANPFZ010000147.1:0-11273 GCA_031423655.1 Polaromonas sp. | reverse complement strand
TGAAACCACTCAAAGGCATCCGGATTCTCAGCCTGGCGCTCAACCTTCCCGGCCCCGCTGCACTGATGCGTTGCCGCGAGCTGGGCGCCCAATGTGTCAAGCTGGAACCGCCACCGTCAAAAGATGCGCCAGCAAACGCCTCAGGCGACCCGATGAGCCAGTACAGCCCGCAAGCCTACGCAGCATTGCAGGCAGGTATCCGCGTCCGCGCGGCCGATCTTAAAACCGAAGCGGGCCAGCGCGCCCTGCACCGTGAACTGGCCCAGGCCGATGTGTTGCTGACGTCGTTTCGCCCTTCCGCGCTGGCCAAGCTGGGCCGGGGCTGGAAAACCCTGCACAAGCAGTACCCCACGCTAAGCCAGGTCGCCATCGTCGGCGCACCCGGCGCGCTGGCCGAGGTGCCCGGCCACGATTTGACCTATCTGGCAGAAAACGACCTTGTCACCGGGCTGGACCTGCCCGCCACGCTGTACGCCGACATGGGCGGCTCGTTGATGGCCGTCGAGGCGGTGTTGCAAACTGTCATTTACAAAGCGACAAAGGGCAAAGGCGTTTACCTTGAAGTCGCGCTGTCGAACGCGGCCAACTGGCTCGGTCTGCCACGCGCCTGGGGACTGACGAAGCCGGGTGCTGCCGTCGGTGGCGGCCATGCGGGCTACCGCGTTTACGCGTGCAGGGACGGGCGTGTCGCCGTGGCCGCGCTGGAGACTCACTTTGCAGCGCGGCTGTGTGAGGCGGCAGGCCTTGACGGCAGCAAGCCACAAGCCATGTTCGATCCGCAAATTCACCAGGCCATCGAATTATTCTTCTTGAACCAGACCCGAAGGCAGCTCGATTCGCTGGCGAATAAGCGTGACATACCGCTGCACACGCTACGAACTTGATAGCTTCTTGCGCAAGATTTACGGGGGCTGTAGACCGATTTTTCTTCACACTCGAAGCAACCGGCCAGCCGCCGCGCGCTGGCATAAGATAAGCGCATGACCCGAATCGTTGGCAGCCAGAACCGCACTGAATTCATCCTGGACCCGGTCGAAGCCTGGCACCGCGGGCGGGTGCTGGATCAAATGCTGGCCGCCGCTCGAACGCCCGTCCAGCGCGGCGTCACACGCGCGCCGCATCGCGTATTCAACGCCATCGACGACGCCCGCCAGCTTGAGCAGGCGCGTCGGCTGAACGGCCCGCTGGTCAAGCAGCAGAAAGAAGCGTGATGAACCCGGACGCCCTGCTTGGTTTGCTGCAGCGTTTTCAGGCGGAAGGTGTGGCCTACGTGGTGGTCGGTGGGCATGCGGTTCGGCTCAATGGGTTCAACCGCAACACCGAAGACATCGACATCCTGTTGCCATCGTCGATTGAAAACGGCAGGAAGGTTATCAAAGCGCTGTCTTTTTTACCGTCGAGCCAGGAGCTTGAAGAAGAATGGTTCGCGCCACCCGCCGGCGAGCCGGAAAACATCCGGATTGCCGATGAACTGCTGATTGACCTGCTCTTCGCCGCCAACGGGCAAACGTACGAAAGTCTGCAAAGCCATATCCGTACGCTCAACGTGGAAGAAGTCGCTATTCGCACGCTGGATATAGAAGGCCTGCTTAAAACCAAGACCGATTACCGAGACAAAGACCGGATAGACCGGGAGGCGCTGGAGCGCTTGCGCAAACTTCTGTAGTTTCCATCTGCTATCAATTAAATAGCGGATAACGCACGCTTCACCTGGGCTACAACGCTAAGTGATGCCCAGAAAAGCATTCTTTCCGCTGTTTGGGCGATTCAGCGCGATCCGGCAGGCCGAATCGGCTTGCGGCCAGCTTTGACACCCGCAACCGCCTGGCCCGAACCGTTGTCACGCGGCGGCAAGCCGATGTGCTGGGTCAGGATGCGGCCCTTCACTGGCGTGGTCGTTTTCATCGCGACGGAGGTTGAATTCTTGCGCCGCGCGCTCTGATAACTGCCATCGACCAAAGGCTGAAACGTCGGGACCAGGTGGTGCTTTCCGTTGCCGATCAAATCCGCCCGACCCATGGTTTTCAGCGCTTCGCGCAGCAGCGGCCAATTGTTCGGATCGTGGTAGCGCAGGAAGGCCTTGTGCAGGCGCCGGCGCTTTTCGCCACGCACGATGTCCACCGTCTCACTGTCCCGCGTGATCTTGCGCAGCGGGTTTTTGCCCGTGTGGTACATCGCCGTCGCGGTCGCCATAGGGCTTGGATAAAACGTCTGCACCTGATCGGCGCGAAAGCCGTTTTTCTTCAGCCACTGGGCCAGATGCATCATGTCGTCGTCGCTGGTGCCAGGGTGCGCGGCGATGAAATACGGAATCAGGAACTGCTTTTTTCCGGCCTCTAAACTGTACTTTTCAAACAGCTGCTTGAACTTGTCATAGCTGCCAATGCCGGGCTTCATCATCTTCGTCAGCGGCCCCTGCTCGGTGTGCTCGGGCGCAATCTTCAGGTAGCCGCCGACGTGATGCGTGACCAGTTCTTTCACGTATTCAGGGCTCTGCACGGCCAGGTCATAGCGCAGGCCGCTGCTGATCAGAATCTTCTTCACGCCCTTCAATGCACGCGCTCGGCGGTACATCTTGATCAGTGGCGCGTGGTCGGTGTTCAGGTTCGGGCAGATGCCCGGGTAGACGCAGCTCGGTTTGCGGCAGGCCGATTCGATCTCGGGCGACTTGCAGCCGATGCGGTACATGTTGGCCGTGGGGCCGCCTAGGTCGGATATCGCGCCGGTAAAGCCTTTGACCGTGTCGCGAATCGCTTCAATCTCGCGAATCACCGAATCTTCGGATCGGCTCTGGATGATGCGGCCCTCATGCTCGGTGATCGAGCAGAAGGTGCAGCCGCCGAAGCAGCCACGCATGATATTGACGCTGAAGCGAATCATCTCCCACGCCGGGATTTTGGTGGCGTGGTCGTGACTGCCGTTTTCGTCGGCGTACGACGGGTGTGGCGAGCGAGCGTAGGGCAAGTCGAACACATAGTCCATCTCGGCCGTTGTCAGCGGAATCGGCGGCGGCGTGATCCACACATCGCGTGCGGTGGCACCTAGGCCGTGTGCCTGCACCAGGGCTCTAGCATTGCCGGGGTTGGTTTCCAGGTGCAGCACACGGTTGGCGTGGGCGTAGAGGACAGGGTCGCTTTTGACCTGCTCGTAGGATGGCAGTCGAATGACGGAGCGGTCGCGCGGCGGGACTTTGATTCGGCCCTGCATGTGGGACAGGCTGGGGTTGGGGACGAACGTCAGAGGCTTCACACTCATGCCCAGATCCTTCCCGGCATTTTCCGTTCCCGCGTTATCGGTTAGTTTGTTTTTCGTTCCGGCTGAGCCTGTCAAAGCCTTGGACAAGCCTTCGACAGGCTCAGGGCGAGCGGAAGATACCCGGGCACCCGAAACACCAGCCGCTTCTTCAGCCACTTTCGCGGCAGCCTCAGCCTCGTCCTCCCGCGCACAAGTCGCACCCTGCTCTTTCGCTACATCCGAAATCATCAGGTAGGGATTGACATGCGCCTCGACGCGGCCAGGCGCATCGACGCTGGTCGAATCAATCTCAAACCAGCCCTGCGCGGTTTCGTCACCGGCGCGGCGAATGAAGGCAGTGCCGCGAATGTCGGTCATCGTTGCCATGGTTTCTTTGGCGGCCAGACGATGCGCAATTTCGACAATCGCGCGCTCGGCGTTGCCATATAAAAGCAGGTCGCACTTTGAATCAACCACCACGCTGCGGCGCACCTTGTCAGACCAGTAGTCGTAATGCGCGATACGGCGCAGCGAGCCTTCAATGCCGCCCAGAATAATAGGTACTTCCTTGTAGGCCTCGCGGCAGCGCTGCGAATAGACCAGTGCCGCACGGTCGGGCCGCTTGCCGCCAATATCGCCGGGCGTATAGGCATCGTCGCTGCGAATCTTGTGATCTGCCGTGTAGCGGTTGATCATCGAGTCCATGTTGCCGGCCGTCACGCCGTAAAACAGATTTGGCTTGCCCAGCACCTTGAACGGCTCAGCGCTTTGCCAGTCAGGCTGCGCAATGATGCCGACGCGAAACCCCTGCGCCTCCAGCATGCGGCCAATCACCGCCATGCCAAAGCTCGGGTGATCGACGTACGCGTCACCCGTGACGATGATGATGTCGCAGCTATCCCAGCCCAGCGCGTCCATCTCGGCGCGGCTGGTCGGCAGAAATCTGGCCGTGCCGAAGCGAGCCGCCCAATACTTGCGGTAACTGGCTAGCGGCTTGGCGGCACGCGTAAAAAACGAGACATCGACGGGGGCGTTCATCAGAGAGCGATCAGTTGAAGTGAGTTGGCGCGACCAATCTCCTTCAATGAGAGGCCACCACCCTGTGCCAGGGAAAGCTCTCTATTTTATGTTTTTTCAGGTGGTTTGCGTGGATGGCAGTCCAGAAGGCAAATATCTGCGTTTTTTGCGCACCGCCCCCGGTTTAAGACCGCGGGCTCGCTCACCAAGACAACGGCATCCGCAACGGCACTACAAATTAATTGCGCACCGTCATCTGCCCACGCAGTTCACCGCCAGGGTTCGCAGCCGTGTGGACATTGGCATACCAGCGGCCCGCCATCAAATCATTGACCTGCGCAGGCGTGAGGGTCGCACTGCCTTCCATGGATGCGCTCATCGGCGTCGGCCAGGGCAACACTACCCCCGCGTTGGCACCAACGGCCGCCGGGCCGTGAAAGTGGCCCGCCGTCGCTGGCCCGCTCAAGCCGCTGTAATTCGCTTTCCAGCGAAACAGACTGGTGTCCTTGTTCAACACCGCATCGACCGATCCGGTGCCCATGCTTGCATTGACGGGTACTTCGTTGGAAGCACGCAGCTGGGTGGTGAATGCCACCATGTTTGACTGCTTGTTCATCATGCTGTTCATCATTCCGCAGCCAGTCATGGCTGCGACTGTGACAGCGGCTATGGTGATGAGAAAGACGCGCGTGGTTGGTGTGGCTGATGACATATACAACTCCTGGTAGTTAAGTTAAACATTGTGCTTACGTTGGCGCATCGCCTTCGTAGGACAAGCTCGACACCAATGGTCAATATTGGGTTCTTAGTTAAACCCAAAAGCTTTCTCCGCGCCTGATGCAGGTCGTCGGGCAGCACCCGACGGTTGTGCTGCTGTCCTACGATTTCCATGAAAAGCCGCCGACAGATTCCAGCGCTGCACTCGATAGCTTTGACTGGCAGGCAAATGATTCAGGAAGCGACTCACATGTCGCTAAAAAACTAATGGAGAAAACTCGATGGCCTCACGTGTTCTATGGAAAGGCGCCATCAGCTTTGGGCTGGTCCACATTCCGGTCGCTCTGCATTCGGCCACATCAGACAATGCGATTGATTTTGACTGGCTCGACAAGCGCAGCATGGACCCGGTGGGATACAAGCGGATTAACAAAAAAACCGGCAAAGACATTGGCAAGGAAAATATTGTCAAGGGAATCGCGTACGAAGACGGGCAATACGTGATTCTGACTGATGAGGAAATTAAAGCGGCCTATCCCAAAACGACGCAAACCATCGAGATCGAATGCTTCGTATCCAACACCGACATCCCGTTTGTTTACCTTGAACGCCCTTACTACATCGCGCCCATCAACAAGGGGCAAAAAGTTTATGCCTTGCTGCGTGACACGTTGCTGCAAACGCAGCGCGTCGGCATTGCGCGCGTGGTGATCCAGACCAAACAGCATCTGGCCGTGCTGGTGCCGTCCGGCCCCGGGCTGGTTCTAAATTTGCTTCGCTGGGGCGCTGACATTCGCGCCTGGGACGAGCTGGCCTTGCCTCCCGAGGGCGCGAAAGCTGCAGGCCTGACCGAGCGCGAACTGGCCATGGCCAGACAGCTTGTCGATGACATGACCGATCAATGGGATCCAGCGCGCTTTACAGATTCATTCACTGACGAGATCATGGCGCTGGTCAAACGAAAAGTGGCAGAAGGAAAAACTGAAACGGTGCTTCAACCTGAGGTCGGAGAGGCGGCTCACAGCCCATCGGGCGCCCAGATTCTCGACCTGACCGATCTTCTTCAGCGCAGTCTGCGCAAGACTGGCGCTTCGGCAAACACGCCGGCAACCGACAAACCCGCACGCAAAACAGCGCCGGCGAAGGTAGCCAAAGTACCTGCGAAAAAACCCGGTAAGACCACGGTGCGAAAAGCGCCCTTGCGCCGCGCTGCCTGATAGGCAACTCGAAGGTGGCCACCTGCGATCATGTCAGCGCACGATCTGCTCAAAACTTACCGCGAAAAACGCGATTTTTCCAAAACACTTGAGCCTGAAAAAGACAGCGAATCTCTGGGGCAGTCACGCAGTACCAGCCAGTCGCGCACTGCCCTCAGTTTTGTGATTCAAAGACATGCAGCACGCAATCTGCACTACGACTTCAGGCTGGAACTGGGCGGAACCCTGAAGAGCTGGGCGGTGCCCAAGGGTCCGAGCCTGGACCCGAGCGTCAAACGCATGGGCGTGCATGTCGAAGACCATCCACTGTCTTACGTCAGCTTCGAGGGGCTTATTCCGGAGCGACAGTATGGCGCCGGCCATGTCATCGTCTGGGATCGCGGCGTCTGGATGCCGGTGGGAGACCCGGCTGCAGGCCTGAGGGCCGGCAAGCTGAAGTTTGAATTGTTCGGCGAAAAGCTCCACGGCGGCTGGACGCTGGTTCGCATGCAGGGACGCAAGCGCGATGATGCACCGCGGGCATCTGGCGATGCCAAGGAAGCCTGGCTGTTGATCAAGGAGCGCGACCAGCATGCACGCAAATCTGACGAGTTCGATATCCTGCTGGAGGCGCCTGACAGCGTGCTGAGCGGGCGGCCGCTGCCGGATAAAAAAAACTTGCAGGCCAAAGTCAAAAGCAAATCACAGATTCCCGTTGCGCCCGAACACGCGTCCGAATATGTTCCCGAAGGTGCCTGCAAAACCGCATTGCCGATCAGTCTGGCACCCCAACTCGCAACGCTGCTTTCAAGTCCCCCGCCAGATCCGCAGGGCTGGATTTACGAGATCAAGTTCGACGGCTACCGGCTCATGACACGAATTGATGGGGACACCATCAAGTGCTTCACACGCAACGGGCACGATTGGACAAGCAAGCTTCCGGCGCTGGTCGAGGCAATCTCGCAAACCGGCATTTCATCAGCGTGGCTGGACGGCGAAATCGTCGTGCTCAATGACCGGGGAGTTCCCGACTTCGGTGCGCTGCAAAACGCGTTCGACAGCGCCAGCACACGGGATATCATTTACTTCGTTTTCGATCTTCCCTGGCTAGACGGCCTGGATTTAAGGCAGGTAAAACTTGCGGAACGACGGGAAATTCTGCGTACTGCTCTCACCCGCAATCAGCAGGGCAGCATTCGATTCAGCGAAGCCTTTGAGCATTCGCCGCAGGATTTGCTGGCGTCGGCTGCGCAGCTGGGGCTGGAGGGCGTGATCGGCAAGCGCGCCGATTCGCCTTATATCTCAGGGCGGTCGCGCAGCTGGATCAAGCTAAAGACACAGCAGCGGCAGGAATTTGTCATCGGCGGTTACACCGAGCCGAAGGGCGCACGTGCTGGCCTCGGCGCGCTGATACTGGGCGTACATGACACGTCAGGCGAGCTTTGTTACGCCGGCAATGTCGGTACCGGCTTTAATGAGAAAACACTGGTCATGTTGGAGTCGCGGCTGCAAAAAATCCACAGCATCCACAACCCATTTGCCGGCGCACCAGCAGATGCCAAAGGCCAGTGGGTCAAACCGCAGCTTGTGGCCGAGGTGGTATTCGCGGAGTGGACCAGCGCGGGCAGAATTCGCCACGCGGTTTTCAAGGGGCTGCGAGCCGACAAGCCCGTAAAGGGTGTCCTGCGCGAAATGCCGGCAGTCACCGCCACGGAAACATCTACCGTCACTACCGCCGCCACAACCTCAACCGGGGCTGCGCACGTGACAGGCAAACTTCGCATCACCCACCCCGACCGCGTGATTGACCCGTCCAGCGGCTTCACCAAAAAAGACCTGATTGCCCACTACGCTGAAGTTGCCTCGCTGATGCTGCCGCATCTGAAATCAAGACCCACTTCGCTGGTGCGCGCACCGTCCGGGATTACCGGCGAGTTGTTCTTTCAAAAGCATGCCGAAGCCAGGTCAATCCCCGGCATCAAATTACTGGACCCGGCGCTGGACCCAGGCCACGCGCCGCTGCTTGAGATTCCGGCAGCAGCCGCAATGCTCGAAGCCGCACAGATGAACGTGATCGAGTTTCATACCTGGAACGCCACCACACGCGCGATTCGCCAACCCGACCGAATGACATTTGACCTGGACCCCGGTGAAGGCGTGGGCTGGCCCGCGGTGCAGGAAGCGGCGCAGCTGGTGCGCACCCTGCTCGACGAGCTTGGCCTGGCCAGTTTTTTGAAGACCAGTGGCGGTAAAGGCCTGCATGTGGTGGTTCCCCTGAAGCCGTCGTTTGACTTCGACACGGTGAAGGATTTTTCGCA
This sequence comes from Polaromonas sp., assembly GCA_031423655.1. Taxonomy (GTDB): domain Bacteria; phylum Pseudomonadota; class Gammaproteobacteria; order Burkholderiales; family Burkholderiaceae_C; genus Polaromonas. The sequence goes on along the minus strand of JANPFZ010000147.1, from coordinate 2,791 downwards.
CGCGATTGTTAATCACCTCGCGCGCGTCGTTCCGCAGCGCTTCGTCGCCAAAAGTGGTCCGAAAAACAGGGTCGGGAAAATTTTTGTGGATTACCTGCGCAACGGTTTTGGGGCCACGACGGTGGCGGCCTGGTCGGTTCGCGCACGCCCGGGGCTGGGTGTTTCAGTGCCGGTGAGCTGGGACGAGCTTGCCCTACTCACGGGCGGCGCGCACTGGTGTGCGGGGCAGATGGCCGCGCGCCTGGCGGTCGGCAACGCGCCCTGGGCTGGCTATGAGAAGTCCCGCCACGCTTTATCCGGCGCCATGAAACAGCTGGGCTTCAAGGCAGTGAAGGAGCCCGGTTCAACGAAGACGAACACTTGAGGCCCCAGTTCCAGTTCCAGTTGTAGGCGTACACCGCGAGTTCTAGTTGCAAGCTGGCTTGCGAACCGCTGCAGTTCTATGATCAGAATTCGGTGGTTTCCAACCTCCAGGAGACATCATGAAGTCCTCTTTGCCATTGCTGCCCGTGCTGCTGGCCGTCATTGTTCTCAGCGGCTGCCCTGACCCGAAAATGCCCAAGGTGCCGCCTAAGGTGCCAGAGCCAAAAGCGCTGGTAGCGGCTTTGATCAGTACGCCCTTGGATCCTGCACTGGTCTTGGGACACAGGCGCCTTGGGACGTGAAAACCCAGGCCCTGCTGGTGCTGTCGGCCTGCCTCAATGCGTGCGCCGTCACCGGGCCAGGTGGCGATTTGCCGGACCGACGCGCTGTTCTTGTCGAGGGTCAACGCTATGACATCGGGCGACTGACTGAAAGCACCTGGTCCGCCATTTCACAGCCGGGCGCCAGCGCCCCCAGCAGCAGCCCGGCCCACCGCCTTGCCGTGCTGCAAGCCATCGAACGCGCCTCGGGTTGCAGGGTCAGCGACAGCGGCTACTCGTTTGAAGGCCGTCAACTCGATGCCCAGCTTGACTGCGCCAGTCGCTTGAAAAATTAGAGAAAAAAGGCCTGTAGCCCATTTATAACGTGCGCAAGCAGCTATTAAAAACGTAGCAATCAGGCTTGCGTACCCGCCCTGGTCGGCCCGTGATCAAGCAGTCAGGCGCGGCTTATTCGTCCCCGGTGGCGATCTTGCGCAACGCCTGCTCGAACACTTCAGCTGGCTGGCCGCCCGAGATCAAATGCCTGTCATTGATGATGACTGCCGGCACGGAATGAATGCCCTGGTTCAGATAAAACTGCGCGCGTTCACTAACCTCATCGGCATAAGTGTTAGACGCCAGCACATCTCGCGCACGCTCCGCATCCAGCCCTGCTACGCCCGCCACGCGGGCCAGCACCTCGTGCGATGCGGGGCTTTGGCCGTCGGTGAAATAAGCGGCAAACAGTGCCTCTTTCAACGCCTTTTGCCTGCCGCCGCCTTCCAGTCCGGCCCAATGCAGCAAGCGGTGCGCATCGAAGGTGTTGTAGATGCGGTGACGACCGCCACCGGCATCACTGGCGCTGCTGAACTTGAAGCCGAGCTGCGCGCCGCGCTGGCGAATGTTTTCACGATTGGCATCGGCCTGGGCTACCGTGATGCCATATTTTTGCGTGATGTGCTCGGTGATTTCCTGGCCCTCGGCCGGCATGTTCGGGTTCAGTTCGAACGGCTGGAAATGCAGCTCGGCCTGCACGTCGCCCTTGACGCGCTCGAGCGCCTGGTCAAGCGCCCGCAAGCCGATCACGCACCAGGGGCAGGAGACGTCAGAGACAAAATCAATTTTTAAATGGGTGGTCATGGGTTTTCCTTGGGGTCGGTCAATTGGATAATGCTATTAAATATATAGCTGCTTGCGCATGTATTACGCGAGCTATAGGGGCAAAAAATGGTGGGACACCGTTAAAAACTGAAGGGCAAATTACCAGACATGATCGTAGCCCCATGCCGCCCGGACAATCGCATGGTGCGTGGCGATAATTGGCCCATGCCTACCCTGCCTGCGCAAGATCATCCACAACCCCGGTCCCTCAGCGACCTTTTTGTTTCATTCACCCTGCTGGCGCTGCAGGGATTTGGCGGTGTGCTGGCGGTGGTACAGCGCGAGCTGGTCGAGAAAAAACGCTGGATGACGCGCGAAGAATTCATTGAAGACTGGGCCGTGGCGCAGATCATGCCGGGGCCGAATGTGGTCAATCTTTCACTGATGATTGGCGGGCGTTACTTCGGCCTGAAAGGTGCGCTGGCTGCGCTGGCCGGCATGCTGACGGTGCCGCTGGTGCTGGTGCTGCTGCTGGCGCTGCTTTATGCGCAGTTTGCCACGCACCCGGGCGTGGCCGGCGCCCTGCGCGGCATGGCTGCCGTGGCCGCAGGGCTGATAGCCGCCACCGGCCTGAAGCTGTTTGCTGCGCTGCAAAGCAACGTGCTGGGCCGGCGTCTTTGCGTCGCCTTCGGCCTGCTGTGCTTTGCCGCCATCGCCTTGCTGCGCTGGCCGCTGGCCTATGTGCTGCTGGGTCTGGGCAGTGTGGCGGGTGTGCTGGCCTTCCAGAAGCTCAAGCCGGTACAGGCATGAGCGAGCCGGTGCAACTTGTTTTTGGAACGGGCGAATGGCTTGGGCTGTTTTTGCACTACCTGTCGCTGTCACTGCTGTCGATTGGCGGCGCCATCACCACGGCACCCGACATGCACCGCTTTCTGGTCGACCAACAGCACTGGCTGACTGACGCGCAGTTCAACGCATCGATTGCCATTGCGCAGGCAGCGCCCGGCCCCAATGTGCTGTTCGTCGCCCTGCTCGGCTGGAATGTCGGACTGAACGCGGGCGGCCTG
>JANPFZ010000146.1:0-13276 GCA_031423655.1 Polaromonas sp. | reverse complement strand
GACAACACCACAGAAGGAATCTCTTCCTGCAGCCGCTCAAGTGCCTGCAAACCGTCGGCCGCCATAGAAACCCGGAAGCCTTCGCGCTGCAGCAAGCGCTGCGTGACCCGCCTGACGGTGATGGAGTCGTCGACCACCAAGATCAGCGGCACCTGCGGCGCAACCGACATGGGCGCCGGGCCTGCTGCACTTGCGGCGACGTTGGTCTGAGAATTTAGCCGCTCTGCCTCATCGACGCTCCACGCTAGCGCCTGTTTTCCGTAGATGGACGCCAGAGCAACCGGGTTGTAGATCAGTACCACTGCCCCGGAAGCCAGCACGGACATGCCCGCCAGACCAGGAAGCCTGGACAACTGCGGGCCAAGGTTCTTGACCACGACCTCCCGATTTCCCAGGACCTCATCGACGTGCAACGCTATCCGCTGGGCAGCGCTGCGGAAGATAATTACCGACGCCGTCTTGGCCGGCGGCTCAACGGACTGTCTCGATGACTGCAACAACGCGCCAGACCAGAAAAACGGCACGGTTTCGCCAGCCACGTCCAGGGAACCTGTCTGATAGGCCTGCTGCAGTTCCTGCGCAGTGGTACGGCGCACCGTCTCAACGATATTGGACGGGACACCGACGGACAGCGTGCCCGAGCGAATCATCACCACTTGTGTGACGGCGGTCGTCAGCGGCAGTATCAGTTTGAAGTGAGTGCCCTGCCCGGCAACGGTCGTCGTTTCGATCCGGCCGCCCAGCGAATTGACTTCTGAACGAACCACGTCCATGCCAATACCACGACCGGATAGCTCGGTGATCTGCGCAGCTGTCGTAAAGCCTGGCGTGAAAATCAGTTCAGAAACTTCCTTGTCTGCCAGATTCTGGTCGGAGGTCATCAGGCCGAGGCTCAGGGCTTTGTCGCGAATGCGCTGCAAGTCCAGACCGGCACCATCATCACTAAAGTCTACCGAGACGTCATTTCCCTCGTGTCGCAGATGCACCGTAATCAGTCCCACCGCGTCTTTGCCGGCTTTGATCCGTTGATGTGGTTCCTCGATGCCGTGGGCGACGCAGTTGCGCAGAAGATGTTCAAAAGCAGGCGTCATGCGGTCAAGCATGCCGCGATCCATCTCGATGGTTCCACCGAGCAGATCGAGTCGCACCTGTTTGCCTGCATCCTTGGAGGCCTGTCTGATCACGCGGTACAGGCGGTCTGACATACCTTCAAATTCAACCATGCGGGTACGCAGCAGATCGCGCTGAAGCTCTCGCGTTTGACGGGCCTGCGCAATCAGATCGTCTTCGGTCGCTTCAACGGTACGCTGAAGCGTTCGCTGCACGGTCGCCACGTCATTGACTGACTCGGCCATCATGCGGGTGAGCTCCTGCACGCGGGTGAAGCGGTCAAATTCAAGCGGATCAAACCCGGCCTGCGCTTCCTTGGCCTGCGCGAGGCGCGACTGCATCTGCGTTTCTGCCTGCAATTCGATGTCGCGAAGCTGCTGCCGCAAGCGGTTCAAGTTACCGCTCATGTCGCTGAGCGACCCACGCAACTGCCCAAGTTCGGCTTCCAGGCGTGAGCGGGTAATCATCACTTCACCGGCCTGGTTGACCATACGATCAAGCAACTGCGAACGAACCCGCACCGAAGCGGCCGCCGCCTGACGCAGCGGCTTCATCACCATGCCCTGGGGTGCCGGAATGGCGACTCTTAAACCACTGGCCGGACCAACCGTGACTGGCTGCGCGGCGGGCTGCAAAGTAGCTTGTGCAATCCGGGTTTCAGCTTCAGCATCCAGCGCCGTCTCGCTGACCGCATCAATAACGACCAGGGTAGATGCGGATACTTCGGCAGACCCTAGGGCATCGGCGCTGCGCAAGGCTTCAAAAATGGCCTGCATCGCGTCAAAACGCGACAGCAGCGACTCAAAATCCTGCGACGCTGCTGCATCCGAGCCTATGCTTTCGATTTCTGATTCGATCTTGTGCGCCATCTCACCGAGACGCATGGCGCCAGCAAGTCGCGCGCTGCCCTTGAGCGTGTGCAATGTGCGAAGCACTTCCATGCGCGCGCTGAGGTTGTCCGGCCGCACAGACCACTGCCTGAGCGCGCCGCCCAGTTGCGGCATCAGTTCAGCAGCCTCTTCCTCAAAAATCGGAAAGAGGTCGGAATCAATTGCGTCTGTAGCATCGATGTCTTCTTCGCCCTCCGGAACAAAATCGGCGGCACTAAAGGAGCTGCGACCCACAGATGCCGAGGTGGGAGCGAGGCGAGCCTGAGGCGGAACCCCGGCAGCCGCTAACTGAATTGCCTGATACTCCGGGACAGCTACCTGAACCTCAAAAGCAGGCTTTTTGTGCCCGATAGCCTCAGACTCAGGGATCACGACCGGCTGTTCGTTAATGACCTGGTCTTCAACGGCATCAGGCTGCATGTCTACATCAGTAAATTCATCGGCGGGGGGCAGAACCGAATCATTGAATTCCATCGCCTTCAACTCGCCGAGCAAACGGGGGTCGGGCTCCTTGAGAAATCCGGCAGCGAATTGATGCAGCAAGCGGCGTATGTCTTCCGACGCGTTAACAAACAGTTGCCCGTATTCTGCAGCGCCGTGGATATGATGCATTTGCGACTGCTGCAGGGCACCCTCCAGCGCGCGCGCGATTTCCGACAAGGCGCGGAAACCCACGGTCGCCGAACTGCCTGCCAGTGAATGGGCCAGCGCAATGGTGGAGTCGCTTACCGGCTGGTTGACTTCCATCGACCATTCAGCCACCTCAGTGACCAGCCTGCGCGACCACTCATCGGCCTCGTTCAGATAAACGTTATAGAGCGGAATACCGATGCGCAATCCATCAATGACCCGAACCTGATCTTCTTCATCTGCGCCAGAACCAGGCAACTCGGGCGCGAAATGTTCTTCACCTTCTCCAGCCTTGAGCTGAATCTCAGGCTCATTCAGTGGCGCTGGCCCGGACGGGGCAGGCGCCCCGTCTGAAACCGACACCGGGGAGAAAGAAACTGGTGCCGACGGACTCTCGGCGCCCGCCTCCGCGACCTGCAGATCAGCAAAGTACTTATCGAACTCGGCTGCCGGCCACTCGAAGACTTCTTCTGAAGGTATTTCGCCGGAAACCAGAGGATGATCGGACTCAACCGGATCGGCCGTCGATGATGAAGCAGCCTTGTCCGAAAGGGCCGACAAACTCTCGAAATCAAAGTCATTGATTTCGATGGCAAGAAGTGGTGAAGCTAGCGCTTGCGCGGAGTCTGCCGTCTTGGCAGAAATATCCATGGCAGCGGCCTGTTCAGGCGCAAGCATGAATTCTTCAAAAGCTGCCGGCATCGGGAGGTCTTCTGCGGACGCGTTTTTGTCCCTGTCAAGGTCTAAATCCTGGGCCAGATCAAGATCCAGCTCTAGATCAGGCAAATCGTAAAAATCGGTCAAGCTCGCAGGCGCCACGGGTGGGTCCTGACGGGTGCCGGAAGCCAATAGCAGCGGGCTGTAGCTACCTTCCCTTTGCATCGAGTCTGCAGCTTTGCAAAAAGGTTCTGCCAGCCATGCGCTATCGCGATTAACCGCAATGTCACCAATCCAGCGCTCGAAGCCAGAAAAAATTTCATCGCAGAAATTTCTGAATACCTCGTTTGCCGCCCTCTGATCTGCCAACCAGCTGTTGAGCAGTTGCTCAAGCGACCATGCGGCTGCACCAAACTCATTTAGCCCGACCATACGGGAACTGCCCTTGAGGGTATGAAACGCCCTCCGCAACACAGTGAGCTCGTCCCCACTGTAGGTGTCTGCGGCTAATGCCCTAGTGGCCTCACGGCCATTGGCAATGACTTCATTGGCCTCTTCAAGAAAAATGCCGCGAAGGTCATCTTCTTCAAAATTAGCTGGAGCTAATGCGGGCGAAAGCGCCGCTGTTGACGGAGGTTCGCTCGCCGCCAAGGCTGAAACAGCGAGTGACGCAGCGCCAGCATCGTTAGCAGAAAAGGCCAGGGATGCCTCGCGCGCGGTCTTGGCCAGTCCCGGCTGCTCAGCCATTGCGGCCAGGTTCGAGAGTGCGATCAGTCGTTCACTCACGGTTTCATCCGTCTGGCTGCTGCCTGCAGCGTTCACCACAGAAACTACCTCACGTGCCAGCGCATCGGCTGTTGTCGTTGCGATCTGAACCGGCTTCGATAGATTGGAAGCCCGTCCCATCAAAGGTTTGAGTTCACCTTTTTCTTCATCAAAGACAAACAGCTTTTTTGCCAGAACCGGCTGATAGTTCAGCATGTCAATCAGAAAACTGAGCGCGCCTACGTTATTACCCAGTTGATCAAAAGTACCAGCGGCTCTTGCCCGCGCTTCGTCAACTTCGGTGACCAGCATTTGCTCGACGCTTTCGCGCATGTGCGCTACGGCATGCGAAGCCTGATCAAGTCCCAGCACAGAGAGAACGCCGCGCATCTGGGATAGCTGCCCAGGCACCGCTTGCAAAGAAGCCTTGTCGGAAGGATCCCGAAAAAATACATCCAGGGCTTTCTCCAATTCGCCCAGGGACAGTCGCAGTTCGCCCACCACGCTGCCCATGGTCTGTTTGTCACTGACCCGGCTGTAAAGATCCTCCATCCAGCTTTCTAGTGGCTGAGGCCCACCCCCGCAACGAACCCCTTCGAGGCGTTCTGCCAGGCTCTGGATGCGAACTGAAAGTAACGGATCATTGGGATCCAGGTCATCGAACGCCGCCTCAAGATGTAGCAGCGAGGTAGCCACTTCCATGGCCAACTCGATTCTCGGAGACTGACCAAGACGCACGGTGGTCTCGACAGCCGCAGTGAGCGCCTGCGCCAGGGGCTCACTCGGTGGGTGAAGCTTGATCAAGGAATCGGTCACCAGACTGAACTGATCGGCCACTGATTTAAATTTATTCAGATCTCCGGCGCACAAGGAAGACCAAGCCTCTTTGGCTGAAGAAATACGCTTTCGTGCCTGCGCAAGCAGGGCGGGATCAAATCGGCCGAACTGCACCAACTCGTAGTTGACAGGCTTGAATCGTTCCAGTCCGTACACCGTACGCACAGACGCCAGAACTGGCGTCTCTGACGACTGCGAGGATGAAGCCTGAGCACAGAAGAAGAGCAGGTCATGGGCCAGGCGCTCAGAAATGGATACGTCACCCTTGGCCAAGGATGCATATTGGAGCAAAATTCTTGATGAGGCGCGTCTTACGTACAGATCGGGCTCAAGAAGGTCGTGCGACAAAGCTTCGAAATAAGCAGCGGCAATCTTCCAGAATATTTGGGGTTGACGATTTGTCTGCGCCGCACAAAAACCAAGGCAGAGATCACGAAGATCAGCAGCGGGCTGTGTCGCCCTGCCCTTCATCAATTTGAGTACTGCCTGGTCCAGACGCGAACGTGCCGCGCTCCCGTATTCGGCCGACTGGGAACTGAATTGAAGTTCAGATTCGAGCCAGCGCCATTCGAGAGGCCATAAATCGGCAGGATGAATTCGGTCAGCGCGCACCAGCTCCTGCACCTCACGGTATTGCGGAAAAAGTGACACCGGGGAAGCCGCGCGATCCGACAGAACACCCTGCAAATATTCGGTCAGCGCAAAGCTGGCACGCTCAATTTTTGCAGCGGCCTCTGTATCGCAATGTTCGGGCTGCTGCACAAACTTTTGGACTGCCGCCTCCATCGCCCGCAAAACAAGCGCGGGACCTGGCAAGCCGACCATTTCGAGAGCGCCCACGGCCTGATGCAATTGCTGCCGTGCGATGCGCAGCTGGCTGGAGTCAAGGGCGGCCAAATCGGAGCCGCGTGCCGCCTCCGCATCTCTGACGAAACGTCTGAGTGCCTTGGCGGCGCCCTCCAGGGACTTTCGGAGCTCGTCAAGCACCCAAGCCAGCGGCCCGAGGTCGTTGACGGCAGACTCCAGTTCGGCAGCTTTTGAGTTCTGGGCGGTGGATTGCATAAATAACTGACCGTTCAAAAATCAGGTTTCGCGCTCAGCGCAAGAGATATCAGTTTCAGGCGATCTTGAATCGCGATACCGATTGGCGCAATTCCTCGGCCATTCGGGAAAGGTCTCGCACCTGCTGCGCGGTAGATCGGGTTCCCTCTCCGGTCTGCTCGGTCACTGCAAAAATATGCTGAATATTGCCAGCCACCACATTTGCTGACACGGCCTCGCGTGATGCGGAACTGGAAATCTGCTCGATCAGATCTGCGAGTCGACGCGACACCTGGTCAATCTCGGTCAGTGCAGTGCCTGCGCTATCGGACAGTTTGGCGCCCTCCACGACACCCTGGGTTGATCGTTCCATAGCGGCCACGGCATCCTGGGTGTCGGTTTGAATCGCTTTCACCAGCGCAGAAATCTGGCGGGTTGCATCTGCAGACCGCTCAGCCAGCCGCTGCACTTCTTCCGCGACCACAGAAAAGCCTCGACCAGCCTCACCAGCCGACGCCGCCTGAATCGCAGCATTCAGCGCCAGCACGTTGGTTTGTTCGGTGATGTCAGAAATCAGCTCGGTAATCTCTCCAATCTCTTGCGAAGATTCACCCAATCGCTTGATTCGCTTGGAAGTTTCCTGGATCTGGTCGCGGATGGAGTTCATACCACCGATAGCATTTTGCACAGCCCTCAGGCCGGACTCCGCTGCAGTCAGCGACTGACGCGCAACGTGGGAAGACTCTTGCGCCTGTGCAGAGACACCATTAATCCGGGACGCCATGTCAAGCACTGCTTGACCGGTTTCGCGAATTTCCCGCAGTTGCTCTGTCGATGCAGCCAGCAGCTCGGTGGAGGTGCTGTCAACCTGCGCCGTTGTTTGCGCCACGCGTGTCACCGTGTTCTGAACGTTGCCTACCAGCTGTCGCAACTCTTCAACGGTGTAATTTACCGAGTCGGCAATCGCCCCGGTAATGTCCTCAGTCACAGTGGCTTCCTGTGTCAAATCGCCCTCTGCGACGGTTTGCAACTCGTTCATCAGCCTCAAAATGGCAGCTTGGTTGGCGTCATTGACCCGCTTGGCGTCCTGCTCCTGACTTTTCGCTTCCTGGCGCTGACCTTCTGCAACGTTTTGGCGTTGCTGGCTGTCTTGTACCTGCAGTCGTGCGAGACCGGCTGCTGAAACTAGCGCAAGTGCCGCCGCAGCGATCAACGCGATCAATGAAAGCGCACCCAAACCGGTTTGAGACGCGAGCTTGCCCTGCAAATCCTCAAGACCGCGGCGGATCGGCTCGCTGTCCAGTAGGATGGAAGACTGGGCTTCGCGGGCCGACACCAGGCCTTGGAGATTGCCCAAGATCGCCCCTGCCTGAACCCTGGTTTGCTCATAAAGCGCAAGCAATGCTTGCAAACGCTCACGGGTTTGCGGGTCTTTCGATGCGCCAAGCCGCAGCTCGGCACTGCCGTCCTGCAGTCCTTGGGCAATTTCCTTGAAAGAGTTCAAGTCTTTACCGAGCAAAAAAACTGCTTCCGGGCTCACGCCCTCCATGGTCAGAAATTCGTTGGCCGACTTGCCGATGCGCTGCGTCAACATCACCAGCTGCCCGGATGCCGAGATTTCGGCCGGCGCTGCGTTCTGCTGAAGCTTGAGAGAAGACACGGTCTCTGCGATTTCCAGCAGATCCGACGACTGGCGATTGATAGTGCGCAAGGCGCCTCCAACCTGCGTCAAAATGGCTTGCTGACTCATAACAGTGGCTGCGTTTTTCTCAGCCCGCTCCATCAAAGGCGTAACCTTGTCGAGGTCTTCAAGCAGCGAACCGTCTACAGCGCTCAAGCGTAGACTTTCATTGCCCGACTTCAGGCCACGCAGGTTCTTGGCAAGTACATTGGCGCTTTCCCGCACGTCAGGAAAGGCTTGCGCGCTACCTACCAGCGCTTGGGATACCGACTTAGCCAATCGTTGCGATTGCATCATCGATTCACCCGTGGCACTCAGTTGCTGAGCCGCCCTGTCAGCCTGATTGAGCGCGAGGAAAGTCACCACACCCAAAACGATCAAGGCCAGAACAAGCAAGGCGGCGAGAACTTTCTGATGTTGGTCAACGGTACGCCGCCCCAGCAGGGGAAGGGACAGCAACTCGCCTTTTATGGGCTGCGCCTCCTGTTCGGCAGGCGCCATACGGCTAGACCCGAACAAATCGTCGCGGCCGTCGACCAAGCCGGTGGCAGCACCCCGCATGGCTGCCTCTTCCTGTGCGGCACTGGCAAGCACGTCAACCGGAGCGCCCACCGAGGCGAGATCCATGCTGTCCTCAAGCTGGGCGTCCTTGGGTTTGAACAACTTCTGGATATTATCGATAACAGACATGAATAGCCTTCCGGAGAAACAAAACGCGTTAGGCGCCGATAGTCAAAAAATTCCCTTGCTGGGCAAGCAGCTGGAGGTTGATTTCCTGCCATGACGCGCCGTGGATATCAACGTAATCGTTGCCAAAAAATTCGGGCGCATCAGGCTTCTTGGGCGAAAAATCAACGAAAGCTTCTTGATTCCGAAGTCCGGAAAGTTTGTCGATCAACAAGGCACAGTTGATCTCCAGCGCGGCATTGAGTGCAACAAGCCTTGAATCCGAACGCGCAATATCGCTTTTCGTAGGGGGCGGGTTACCGCTGACGAAACTTGCGAGGTCAACTACGGCGAAAAGACCACCGCGCAAATTGGCGACCCCGGAAAACCATGGCTGCGTGTAAGGCACTGGTTGCGTCGTGACCCAAGGGAAAATCTCGCCGGATTGACTCAGTGGAAAAAGATACTTCTTCCCGTCGGCCTCCACTGCAAGCCACGATGCAGCAACACCTTGGGTGCGGGCGATCTGAAGCTTGTCAGCCAGGCGGGTCTGTAGATCTCGAAGGGCTTGTCTGTTCGCCATGCTTTATTCAAACAGCCAGATCAACCGAGCGCTTTGATTTTTGCCATCAGCTCGGCCGAATCAACCGGCTTGGTGATGTAGTCGCGCGCGCCCTGACGCATCCCCCATACACGGTCTGTCTCCTGGTTTTTGCTGGTACACATGATGATGGGCACATCGGCGTAGAGCGGATTGCGAGAAATCGCACGCGTGAGCTGAAAGCCGTTCTGACCAGGCATCACGACATCCATCAGAATCAGTTCGGGTTTGTCTTCAGCCAGACGCCGGAAGGCATCTTCAGCATTTTCTGCAGTCCTGACTGTGAAGCCATTTTTGACAAGCAAGTCGGTCAGGAACATGAGTTCCGTCTTGGAGTCGTCAACCACCAGTACTTTTTTAATAGCCATCAAGCCAGTCCTTGTTTGATGCTGCCAAACTCAAGAACGGTCTGCAGCAGCTGATCTTTTGTAAAAGGTTTGGTAAGGTAGTCCTGCGACCCCACCATCCGTCCCCGCGCCTTGTCAAAAACTCCGTCTTTGGAGGACAGCATCACGATGGGGACACCTGAAAATTTCACATTTCGTTTGATGATGGCGCAGGTCTGGTAGCCATCCAGCCGGGGCATCAAGATATCGCAAAAAATAAGGTGTGGTTCAAAGTCGTTGACTTTCGCGAGGGCATCAAACCCATCATCCGCCAATAGAACTTCGTGCCCACCCTGCTTGAGAAATATCTCGGCGCTTCGCCGAATGGTGTTGCTGTCATCGATGACCAGTACCTTCAGCCCGGAACTTGGAATACTCACTGCCTTTGCTCCTTTTTCAGCCCCAGCCACCCGAAGCAGCAACAAGATACTGACCGCCCAGACGTACGGCCTGAGCGTTAAATTTCAACCATTTCGAAGTCTTCTTTGCGTGCGCCGCATTCCGGGCAGGTCCAGTTCATCGGAACCTTATCCCAAGTGGTACCCGCACCAAGACCGTGCTCGGGAGCACCTGTGGCCTCGTCATAGATCCATCCACAAATTAAACACATCCAAGTTTTTGATTGAGTCACAGCTTAAGTTGCCTTCGCATAGAATGCAACAATTGTATCGACGCCGCGTTGCTAAATCGCGTACAAAGTCGCGTATTCCGCAAAATTGCAGCCATGTCAAATCCAAAACTCCCACAACTTGAAAGTCGGCAACTTCAGGCTGCGGAAGACGAATCATCGCCTGCTTGCGTGATGACATTCAATGCCAACGACCCCAGCGGCGCAGGCGGTTTGACAGCAGACATCACAGCCATCGCATCGACAGGCGCACATGCGCTGGCCATCGTGACCGGTGCTTACGTCCGCGACACAACCGAAATTTTTGATTACTTTGCTTTCGACGAAGAGGTCGTGACCGACCAGGCCCGTTCGGCACTGGAAGACATGACAGTCTCCGCAATCAAGGTCGGCTTTGTCGGCAGCCCAGAGAACATCAGCACCATCGCGCAAATTGCCTCCGACTATTCGGACGTGCCGCTTATTGCCTACATGCCCAACCTGTCGTGGTGGGATGAAAGTGAAATCGACAGCTACCTTGATGCCTTCCGCGAATTGATGTTGCCGCAAACAACCCTGCTGGTAGGCAACCACAGCAGCCTGTGGCGCTGGCTGTTGCCTGACTGGTCCGGCGAACGCAACCCGTCGGCTCGCGACATTGCCAAAGCAGCGGCGGACCTCGGGGTGTCCTACACGCTGGTCACTGGCATACCACTGCCTGACCAGTTCATCGACAACGTGCTGGCCACGCCGCAGTCGGTGCTTTACAGCGAAAAGTTTGAACGCTTCGAAGCGGTTTTTTCTGGCGCCGGCGACACGCTCTGCGCGGCGCTGGCGGCGCTGCTTGCCAACGGACACGACCTGCAGGCCGCCACCGCAGAAGCGCTGACCTACCTTGACCACAGTCTGGATGCCGGCTTTCATCCGGGCATGGGCAACATCGTGCCAGACCGGATGTTCTGGGCCCAGACCGATGTCGATGCCGAAGAATCCGAAATCGAACCCGACGAAGCAGGTGATGCTGACGACGAGGCCACCGCCCCTCTTTTTAAATTACCCACCAACGGCATAACCAAACACTGATCTGGCACCCCTTCATGGTTCAACCGACTACGCAAGCATCCCGCAACGATCAGCTTTTTGAGCGCGCCAGAAGATCGATCCCCGGCGGCGTGAATTCCCCGGTGCGCGCCTTCAAGGCGGTGGGTGGCACGCCGCGCTTCGTACAGCGGGCCAAGGGCGCCTACTTCTGGGATGCCGACGACAAGCGCTACATCGACTACATCGGCTCCTGGGGGCCGATGATATTGGGGCACGGTCATCCGGCTGTTGTGGACGCGGTGCAAAAAGCCCTGCTGGTGGGTTTCTCGTTTGGTGCGCCGACCGAGCGCGAGGTCGAACTCGCCGAAGAAATCATCAAGCTTGTGCCGTCCATCGAGATGGTGCGGCTCGTCAGTTCGGGCACTGAGGCAGCGATGAGCGCCATTCGCCTGGCGCGCGGCGCCACGGGTCGCAGCAAGATCATCAAGTTCGAAGGCTGCTACCACGGCCACGCCGACGCCCTGCTGGTCAAGGCCGGCTCCGGACTGGCGACCTTCGGCAACCCCACCAGCGCTGGCGTGCCGCCTGAAGTGGTTCAACACACGCTGGTACTTGAATACAACAACCTGGTCCAACTCGAAGAATGCTTTGCATTGCATGGCGGCAGCACGGCCTGCCTGATGATCGAGCCGATTGCCGGCAACATGAATTTTGTCCGCGCCAGCGTGCCTTTCATGAAGCGTTGCCGGGAGCTGTGTACCCAGCACGGCGTGTTGCTGGTGTTCGACGAAGTCATGACCGGCTTTCGCGTGGCACTCGGCGGCGCGCAGAGCGTCTACGCCCTAAGCATTCCCGGCTTCAAGCCGGACATGACCGTGCTGGGCAAAGTGATTGGCGGCGGCATGCCGCTGGCAGCATTCGGTGGAACGCGTGCCGTGATGGAGCAGCTGGCACCGATGGGCCCGGTCTATCAGGCAGGAACCCTGTCAGGCAACCCGGTGGCGACCGCGTGCGGACTGCAGACGCTGCGTGAAATACAAAAGCCCGGCTTCTATCAGGCTCTGGGTGAGCGCACGCGCAGTCTGGTCTCCGGCCTTTCGGCAGCGGCTAAAAATGCAGACTTGCCTTTTTGCGGTGACAGCGAAGGCGGCATGTTTGGTTTTTTCCTGCTGGGCCAACTGCCGCAGAACTACAGCGCCGTGATGACCACCGATGGCGCACGTTTCAATGCGCTTTTCCATGGTCTGCTTGATCGCGGCGTGTACATCGCACCGGCGCTATACGAAGCGGGCTTTGTCAGCGCGGCACACAGCGCCGAAGACATTGAAGTGACGCTTCAGGCGGCTGCCGACATCTTCAAGTCGCTATTAAAATAGTAGCTGCTTTCGCACGTATTACCTGGGCTACAAGGCTAAAGCACTATAAGCGTCAAGTGAATTGGCGCTGAGCTCGAGCTGCCGGCTCAAGCGCTCAATCGGCCAAACATCAATGCCTGAAGTGCCGCACACCAGTGAGCACCATGACCACTTCGCGTTCATCGGCCGCGGCAATCACTTCGGCGTCGCGCATGCTGCCGCCGGGTTGAATCACACAGCTGGCGCCCGCGTCAACCACCACGTCAAGCCCGTCGCGGAACGGAAAAAACGCATCACTGGCCACAGCGGAGCCCTGCAGCGTCAGGCCAGCATTGGCCGCCTTGATTGAGGCAATGCGGGCCGAGTCGATGCGGCTCATTTGCCCCGCGCCTACGCCTAGCGTCATGCCGTCGGCGCAAAACACAATGGCGTTGGACTTGACGTATTTGGCCACTTTCCAGGCAAACAGCAAGTCCTGCAGTTGTGCCGGTGTCGGCTGCAATTTGCTTACCACTTTCAAATCCACTAGCGCTAGTTCATGGTTGTCAGCGGTTTGCAGCAAGATGCCAGAGCCCACACGCTTGACGTCAACCGCATTGCGCCCCTGCTTCCACGCCGTGTCGCCACCGGTCGGCAAATCAAGCTGGAGGATTCGCACATTCGCCTTGGCATTAAAGACTTCGAGCGCCTCGGGCGTAAAAGCCGGCGCCATTAGCACTTCGACGAACTGCTTTGAAATCTGCAGGGCAGCTGGGCCATCCAGCGGACAGTTCAGCGCAATGATGCCGCCGAAGGCCGAGGTCGGGTCGGTTTTAAACGCCTTGCTGTAGGCCTCCAGCGCGTCGGCGCCGACAGCCACGCCACACGGGTTGGCGTGTTTGACGATCACGCAGGCGGCACCCGTGAAACTCTTGACGCATTCCCAAGCGGCATCTGCATCGGCAATGTTGTTGAAAGACAGCTCCTTGCCCTGCAATTGCCTGGCCGTGACCAGCGAGCCAGGCGCCGG
>JANPFZ010000145.1:0-5129 GCA_031423655.1 Polaromonas sp. | reverse complement strand
GCACCATGCCGGCGAGGATCGGGTTGAGCAGGTTGGCCGGCACCAGCTGGCTGGTTTGCGCCAGTGACAGCAGAACAAAACCGAATTCGCCGGCTTGCGCGAGATATAAGCCGGTGCGCAGCGACACGCCGGCCGTCGCGCTTAGCAAACGCGCTAGCGCGGTGATCAGCAGCAGCTTGCACAGCACTGGAAGTGTGGCCAGCACCAGCACCAAAGGCCAGCGCTCCAGTACCAGGCGCCAGTCCAGCATCATGCCGATGCTGATGAAAAAAAGTCCCAGTAGCACATCGTGAAAAGGCCGGATATCAGTTTCCACCTGGTGCTTGTATTCGGTCTCCGAAATCAGCATGCCGGCGAGAAAAGCGCCCAGCGCCAGGCTCAGGCCAGCGCGCTCCGTTAACCACGCCAGTGCCAGCGTGACGAGCAACAGGTTCAGCACAAACAGCTCTTCGCTCTTGCGCCGCGCTACCAGGGTCAGCCACCAGCGCATGGCCCGCTGGCCACCTGCCAGCAGCAGGCCCACCAGCACGGCCGCTTTGAGGCCCGCAATCCCAAGCGCCATCAGCATTTGATCCGGCGGCGAGCCCAGTGCCGGGATCAACACCAGCAGCGGCACCACGGCCAGGTCCTGAAACAGCAGCACGCCCATGATGCGTTTGCCGTGTTCAGAGTCAAGCTCCAGTCGCTCGGCCAGCAGTTTGACGACAATGGCGGTGCTGCTCATGGCAATCGCGCCCGACAAAGCCAGCGCCGTCTGCCAGTTCATTCTCCAAAGCGTCGGCGCCAGGGTGGCCAGGAACAGCGAGCCCAGCGTGGCCAGCAGCACGGTGAGCACAACCTGCAGCATGCCGAGCCCGAAAACATGACGGCGCATGGAGCGCAGCTTGGGCAGGTTGAACTCCAGTCCGATCACGAACATCAGGAACACCACCCCAAATTCACCGAGGTGGCGTACGCCTTCAGAGTCTTGCGACAGCGCCAGCGCATGCGGCCCAATCACCACACCGACCGCCAGATAACCAAGCATGGGCGGCAACTTGAGCGAACGGCATGCGACCACACCGATCACTGCGGCCAGCAGGTACAGCAAGGTCAATTCCAGTGCACTCATCAATTGATGGTAGCCGATGACTTTGTCAAATTCACCGCTGCGCCGCTTGTTGTCAAGGCTATTTCAGGCGACGAGACACAAGCATCGCTCGATAGAATGCTGGCATGAGCTTCCCCGCAGCGAACTTTGATCCTGACCAGGCGCTGGCCCTCGCCCGCAAGACCTTTGAGATCGAAGCGGCGGCCGTGCTGGGTTTGGTCAGCCGCGTTGGACCTGAGTTTGCTGGAGCGGTGGCGTTGATACTCGCCTGCACCGGCCGTGTCGTCGTTATGGGCATGGGTAAAAGCGGACATATCGGCCGCAAGATTGCTGCCACGCTGGCCTCAACCGGAACGCCCGCCATGTTTGTTCACCCGGCCGAGGCCAGCCACGGCGACCTCGGCATGGTGCAAGCGATTGATGTGGTGCTGGCGATTTCCAACAGCGGCGAAAGCGAAGAGCTCAATGCCATTTTGCCGATGCTGGGTCGCCTGGGCGTGCCGCTGGTAGCGATCACCGGCGGTGCGCAGTCGGCGCTGGCCCGGCAGGCTCGCGTCACGCTCGACAGCAGTGTGGCGCAGGAAGCCTGTCCGCTGAACCTGGCACCTACCGCCAGTACCACCGCCCAGCTGGCGCTGGGAGACGCGCTGGCCGTCGCCTTGCTCGATGCGCGCGGATTCAAGCATGAAGATTTTGCGCGGTCCCACCCGGGTGGCGCGCTAGGACGCAAGCTGCTCACGCACGTAAGCGACGTCATGCGCAGCGGCGATGCGGTGCCCCAGGTGGCGCCGGAAACCGGATTTACTGCATTGATGCGTGAGATGAGCAGCAAGGGTCTGGGTGCGTCGGCCGTGGTTGATGCCCACCGCCAGGTTCTGGGAATCTTTACCGACGGCGACCTGCGCCGCCTGGTTGAAAAAGGCGTTGACCTGCGCAGCCGCACTGCCGCCGATGTGATGCACGCCGGCCCGCAGACAGTGCGCTCCAACGCGCTGGCGGCGGACGCGGCAGCGCTGATGGAAAGGCACAGCATCACCAGCGTGCTGGTGGTCGATGCCGAGGGCGCTTTGTGCGGCGCCCTCAACACCAACGATTTAATGCGTGCGAAAGTGATATGACCGCACCGCTTGCCACCGGGTCTTATGCGCTGCTGCCCGTACTCAACTTCGCGCCAGGATTGTTGCTCCAGGCGCAAGGTGTTCGGGTCGCATTTTTTGATGTGGATGGCGTGCTGACCGATGGTGGCCTGTACATGACGGAGCAGGGCGAAACCATCAAGCGTTTCAATACGCTGGATGGACATGGCCTAAAAATGTTGCAGAAGGCGGGCATCACGCCTGCGGTCATCACCGGGCGCGACAGTTTGGCCCTGCGGGCCCGCCTGCAGGCCTTGGGCATCACGCATGCGCATTTCGGCACCGAAGACAAGGTGCCTGCCGCCGAAATCACGCTTCAGGCGCTGGGGCTTGACTGGGCCTCTGCAGCCGCCATCGGCGATGACTGGCCTGATTTGCCGGTGATGTGCCGCGCTGCGTTCAGCGCTGCGCCGCCCGACGCGCATGCCGAAGTTCGGGCTCGCGCGCATCAGGTCACGCAGGCGCGCGGCGGCCAGGGCGCGGCGCGTGAGTTCTGCGACCTGCTGCTGGTAGCCAGCGGACGCTACGCAAGTTTGTTGGCTGACTACGCCGCATGAAGGCCGTCGTCGCCGCGCATTCGCGTGCCTTTTCGCGCCTCAAGGGCGCAACGCGACAGCTGGCGGGCGTATGGGACCGCATGGCGATTTACATGCCTTTGCTGATGATGGGGCTGCTGGCGCTGGGAACCTACTGGCTGGCGCGAAACAATCCCGGCTTAAGCGCCCCCGACACGGCCAAAGAGGTGCGGCATGAAATCGACTACTTCATGAAGAAATTTTCCGTCAGAACCTTCGATGAAATTGGCCGACTCAAAAGCGAAATTTTTGGCGACGAGGGCCGACACTTTCCTGATACCGACATCCTTGAAATCGACCAGGCACGCGTTCGCAGCCTCCGCCCCGATGGCAGCATCACACTAGCCACCGGCAACCGGGCCTACACCAACGGCGATGCATCAGAAGTGCAATTGACCGGCAATGCGCGCGTGGTTCGCGACGCCTGGCGTGACGCGAGTGGAAAGGAATTTCCCCGGCTTGAGTTTCGCGGCGAATTCCTGCATGCGTTTTTGAATGAAGAACGGGTGACGTCGAACAAGCCGGTGGTGCTTAACCGCGGACTAGACCAGTTCACGGGCGACACGTTCGACTATGACAACCTCGGCCGGGTTGCCAACCTGAAGGGCCGGGTTCGCGGTGTGCTGGTGCCCCGTTCGGCCCCATCTGCCGGAATGCCTAAAATTTCCGTTGTGCCTGACAAACCTTTCAGTTCTGCGCGCTAAATTCCGCGAGGCTCTTCAATCCACTGACACCCCGAACGCCCCGCACGCCTTTGCTTCGCATGGCCGCCCGGTGGTTTGCTCTAACTGAGCGCATCATGTCCAGACTTGTTTTTATCACCGGCGCTTCCAGCGGCATTGGCCAGGCACTGGCTCAACGCTATCACGACGCCGGTTACCGGTTGGCTTTGTCGGCTCGCCGTACGGCCGAGGTCGAGGCTTGGGCCAGCGCGAATGCCATCAGCCCTGGCCGCTTTCAGGTCTACGCGGCCGACGTGTCGAACGTCGACAGCATTGTGGCTGCCGGCGAGGCCTGTATCGCCGCGCAGGGCTTGCCTGATGTTGTGATCGCCAATGCCGGCATCAGCATTGGCATGGACACTGCCCACCGGCAGGATCTCGCCATCATGGCGCAAACCTTTGCCACCAACAACACCGGCGCTGCTGCGACGTTCCACCCCTTTGTCGCCGCCATGGCGACGCGCGGCAGCGGCACCCTGGTGGGTATTGGCAGCGTGTCCGGCATACGCGGGCTGCCCGGTCATGGCGCCTATTGCGGCAGCAAGGCGGCCCTGATCGCTTACTGCGAAAGCCTGCGCGGGGAACTTCGCCCGACTGGCGTGCAAGTGGTCACGATTTGTCCGGGTTACATCGACACGCCTCTGACGCGCCAGAACCGGTATGCCATGCCGTTTTTGATGCAGACTGGTGATTTTGCCGACAGAGCGTTTGTCGCAATTTCCACCGGCTGCAGTTACCGGGTCATCCCGTGGCAGATGGGGTTGGTGGCCAAGCTGCTGCGTTTACTGCCGAACGCGATGCTTGATCGGGCTCTTTCTGGCCGGGAGCGCAAGCAGCGTCAGAACGAGTGAGCAATTTGCTACACACAAAAAAAGACTGACCATCGCTGGTCTGCGGCGTGGTCGCTATAAAAAAAATAGCTGCTTACGCATACTCTATTTGGGCTGCAAAGCAAAAAGGCTTCAAAACCAGAGTATTGAAGCCTTTCAAGCGAACCTCAGCTAGACGCCAAGGTTGCAGGTTGAGCAGGGCTTAGTAGCCGCCGCGTCCGCCACCACCGCCGCCGCCGGAACGGCCACCGCCGCTACCGCCGCCGCCGTACGGGCTACGGAAACCACCATCGCTGCCGCCGCCGCCGGAACGACCGCCGCCGCCACCGCCACCACCGTAGCCGCCGCCACCACCGCCGCCAGCGCCACCACCATAGCCGCCACCGCCGCCGCCAAAGCCGCCGGTACGTGGAGGACGTGCCTCCATCGGACGGGCTTCGTTCACGACAACGCTACGACCGCCCAAAGGCTGGCCGTTCATGCCTGTGATAGCTGCTTGCGCCTCGGCGTCGCTGCCCATTTCGACAAAACCAAAACCTTTGGAGCGACCGGTGTCGCGTTCCATCATGACTTTAGCGCTGGTGACAGCGCCAAACTGGCCAAAAGATTGTTGCAAGTCTTCGTCGCGAACCGAGTACGGCAGATTGCCGACGTAAAGTTTGTTGCCCATGAAGGGACTCCTCTAAAACACAATAACAAAAGCGATGGAGTCCCGAAAGCACAACAAATCTTTAAGCGTACCGCTGTAGCGCGCGAAACTGACCGATCACCTAACC
>JANPFZ010000144.1:0-26104 GCA_031423655.1 Polaromonas sp. | reverse complement strand
ACTTCACTGCTGCCCTTGATGGCGTGCAGGCCGTCGCGCAGCCATTGCACCACCGCGCCGCCGACAAACACGCTGCCTTCGATGGCAAATTCGGGTGTGCGTGTGGCCTGAGCCGCACTGGTGGTGAGCAGGCCGTTGTGTGAGGTCTGAAACTGCGTGCCGGTGTGCATCAGCATGAAGCAGCCGGTGCCGTAGGTGTTTTTGGCCATGCCGGCCTTGAAGCAGGCCTGCCCGAACAGGGCACTTTGCTGGTCGCCGGCCACGCCGCCAATGGGAATCGCATGGCCCAGCAGCTCGGCGCGGGTATCGCCGAAATGCGCGCTCGATGGCAGCACCTTGGGCATCAGTGACGGGGGAATGGCTAGCAGTTGCAGCAAGTCGTCGTCCCACTGGTTGGTATGCACATTGAACAGCAGGGTGCGGGACGCATTGCTGACATCGGTGGCATGCAGCGCTCCGCCGGTGAGCTGCCACATCAGCCAGCTGTCGATGGTGCCGAAGGCGAGTTCGCCGCGCTCGGCGCTAGCGCGCGCGCCGGGTACGTGGTCGAGCAGCCATTTCAGTTTGGTGCCTGAAAAATAGGCATCGATCAGCAGGCCGGTCTTCTGCTGAATCATGGCCTCGTGGCCCTGCGCGCGCAGCTGCACGCAGGTGGGCTCGGCCCGCCGGTCTTGCCAGACGATGGCGTGGTGAATCGGCTGGCCGGTGTTTCGATTCCAGATGACGGTCGTTTCACGCTGATTGGTGATGCCCAGGGCCCGAATATCGCTGGCCTTCAGCCCGGCCTTGTGCAGCGCCTCGCGCGCGGTTTCCAGCTGGGTGCGCCAGATCTCCAGCGCGTCGTGTTCGACCCAGCCCGGCTGTGGGTAGATCTGCGGCAACTCCCGCTGCGCCAGCGCCACGATACGGCCGCGCTCGTCAAACACGATGCTGCGCGAGCTGGAAGTGCCCTGATCGAGAGCGAGAAGATAGGTCATGGGTTTATCGCCTCACGCAATCAATGAAGTGGCCGCAGGGGCGCTCTGCAGCGATGCAATATCGCAGTACACATTGGCTTCTGCCAGCAGGGCCGGAAACGGGTCGGGCGGCGGCGCGTCGGTGAACAGCCTGTCGATCTGCGGCAGACGCGCCAGCTCGACCATGGCCGGGCGGTTGAACTTGCTGCTGTCGGCAGCCACCCAGACCTCACGCGCTGCCGCCATGATGGTCTGCGCCACCTTGACTTCGCGGTAGTCAAAGTCGCGCAGCGTGCCGTCGGCCTCAACGCCCGAGATGCCGATCACGGCAATGTCAACGCGGAACTGGCGGATGAAATCTACTGCCGCCTCGCCGACGATGCCGCGGTCGCGCGGGCGCACCACGCCGCCGACGACGATCACCTCGCAGTCGGCGTTGCCGCACAAAATCGCCGCCACATTCAGGTTGTTGGTTATCACCCGCAAGCCCTTGTGGTGCAGCAGCGCCTTGGCGACCGCTTCGGTGGTGGTGCCGATGTTCAGGATCAGCGAGCAGTCGTTCGGCACCTGCGCGGCCACGGCCCGGGCGATGCGCGCCTTGCCATCGGCATTCAGGTTTTCACGCTGGCGGTGCGCCATGTTTTCAACCGTGGAGCTGGGCACCCGCACACCGCCGTGAAATCGTGTCAGCAAGCCGGCTTCGGCCAGTCGCTGGACGTCCCGGCGAACCGTTTGCAGGGTCACGTCGAGTGCTTCGGAGAGTTGCTCGACCGATACCGAACCGTGCGCGCGCACGACATCAAGAAGCTTGATTTGGCGGGGGTTGGAGTTCACGTCAGCGGTCAATGAAAAGGAATCAGGTAACTCTATATCGAACAAAAACGAATCAACTAAGGGAAAACTATTAGATTAATAAATCAAAAAGGAAGAAAAATAGAACACATACGAACTTTGGCGATGCCTTGGAAGATGATCATGCAGAAGGTTTTGGAACCATCGCCACGCCCGGCAGGCGAGGTGCGCTGATGCAGCTGTCGCTCGATCACGTCAGCAAAAAAGTCGGCGCCGAACAATGGTTGCATGGCATGAGCTTGCGCCCGCGCAGCGGTGAGGTCACGGTGCTGCTGGGCGCAACGCAGGCGGGAAAAACCAGCCTGATGCGCATCATGGCGGGGCTCGAAGTGCCGACCAGCGGGCGGGTGTTGGTTGATGGCGCGGACGTGACCGGCATGCCGGTACGCAAGCGCAATGTGGCCATGGTCTACCAGCAGTTTATCAACTACCCGTCGCTGACGGTAAGTGAAAACATCGCCTCGCCACTGAAGCTGCGGGGCGAAAAAAACATCGAGCAGACCGTGCGCAGTCTGGCCGGGCGCCTGCATATTGAGACCTTTCTGGACCGTTTGCCGGCGGAACTTTCGGGCGGCCAGCAGCAGCGTGTGGCGCTGGCGCGCGCGCTGGCCAAAGGCGCGCCGCTGATGCTGCTCGACGAACCACTGGTAAATCTGGACTACAAGCTGCGCGAAGAACTGCGCGAGGAATTGACACAGCTTTTTGCGGCCAGCGATTCGACCGTCATTTATGCCACCACCGAGCCGGGCGAGGCGCTGCTCCTGGGTGGCTACACCGCCGTCATGGACGCAGGCGAGTTGCTGCAGTACGGACCCACGGCTGAGGTGTTTCATACGCCCCAGTCGCTACGGGTCGCCCGCGCTTTCAGTGACCCACCAATGAATCTGGTGGCGGCGCGCCCGGTCGAGGGTGGCCTGCAATTGGTGGCCGGGCCGGTGCTGACGATGGCCATGCCCACCGCAGCAGCCGAGCGCGTGGCGAAGCTTACTGCCGGCCTTCGCGGCAGCGCGCTGCGCATTGCGGCGCGGGACGGCGACGTGGCCTTGCCGGGGCAAGTCGAGCTGGCTGAAATTTCCGGCTCCGATACCTTCGTGCACGTGGAAACGCCTGTCGGTGAGCTGGTGGCCCAACTGACGGGCGTTCACCGGTTCGAACTGGGTGCGCAGGTCACGCTGCACTTCGATCCGCGTCAGGTGTATGTGTTCGATGCGCTCGGTTCGTTGCTGGTCGCGCCGGCATGGCGGGGAGGGTCTGATGGCCCGCATTGACCTCGACCTGGCGCACGCTTACCGGCCGAATCCGCGCGGTGATAGCGACTATGCGCTGTTGCCCTTGAGGATGAGTTTTCGTGATGGCGGTGCCTATGCGCTGCTGGGGCCTTCGGGTTGCGGCAAGACGACGCTGCTCAACATTGTGTCGGGCCTGCTGGCGCCTTCGCAGGGCAGCGTCAAATTCGATGGAGTCGACGTGACGCTGGCCTCGCCGCAGCAGCGCAATATCGCTCAGGTGTTCCAGTTCCCCGTGATTTACGACACCATGACAGTGGCGGAAAACCTGGCATTTCCGCTACGCAATCGCAAGGTGCCGGAAGACCAGATCAAAAAACGTGTCGGTGAGATTGCCGAGATGCTGGACATGAGCGGCCAGCTGAACCAGCGCGCCAGCGGCCTGGCGGCTGATGCGAAACAGAAAATCTCGCTCGGTCGCGGACTGGTGCGCTCCGATGTGTCGGCGGTGCTGTTCGACGAGCCGCTGACGGTGATTGACCCGCACCTGAAATGGCAACTCAGGCGCAAACTGAAGCAGATTCACCATGAGCTCAAGCTCACGCTGATTTACGTCACGCATGACCAGGTCGAGGCGCTGACCTTTGCCGAAGAAGTGGTCGTGATGACGCGTGGGCGGGCGGTGCAAACCGGTTCCGCCGACGAACTGTTTGAACGGCCAAAACACACGTTTGTCGGGCATTTCATCGGCTCGCCCGGTATGAATTTTCTTCCCGCGACGGTAGCTGGTGGTGTGGTGCGGGTTGCAGGTCATACCCTGGCGATGCCGGTCGGGCGTGACATGCCCGATGTTGACTTCAAGCTGGGCGTGCGTCCTGAGTACGTCGTCCAGACCGTGGCGGGCGACATGGCTGCGCTGCCCTTTGCCGTGACGATGATTCA
The DNA here is from genome assembly GCA_031423655.1 of Polaromonas sp. Lineage (GTDB taxonomy): Bacteria > Pseudomonadota > Gammaproteobacteria > Burkholderiales > Burkholderiaceae_C > Polaromonas. The sequence continues at coordinate 22,128 of JANPFZ010000144.1, read as the reverse complement.
GGATATCGGGACGCATGTGATGCTCACCGCAAAGATCGGTGAACAGACGGTCAAGGCGAGGCTTAACCCGGCGGTGTCGATGCCCCAACCCGGCGAAGAAGTCTGGCTGAAAGTGATGGGACAGCACACCTGTTTTTACGTCAACGATGAACTGGTGGCGGCATGAGCACAACAACCAAACCCGTCAATCAAAAGGCATGGCTGCTGGTATTGCCAGTCATCATTTGTGTTGCCTTTTCCGCCATCCTGCCTTTGATGACGGTGGTCAATTACTCGGTGCAGGACATCATCTCACCGGAGCGCCGCGTTTTCGTCGGCACCGAATGGTTCGCGTCGGTCATGCGTGACGAAGACCTGCACGCAGCGCTGTGGCGGCAACTGACTTTTTCACTGGCCGTGCTGGCAGTTGAAATTCCGTTGGGCATCGCGCTGGCGCTGTCGATGCCGGCGCAGGGCTGGAAGGCGTCGCTGGTGCTGGTGCTGGTGTCGCTGTCTCTGCTCATTCCTTGGAATGTGGTCGGCACGATTTGGCAGATTTTTGGTCGGGCTGACATTGGTCTGCTCGGCGCGATGCTGCAGAAGATAGGCTTTGATTACAGCTACACCGGCAACGCCACGCATGCCTGGGCCACGGTGCTGTTGATGGACGTGTGGCACTGGACGCCGTTGGTGGCTCTGCTGGGTTATGCCGGCCTGCGTTCGATTCCCGATGCGTACTACCAGGCCGCGCGCGTCGACGGCGCCAGCAAGTTCGCAGTGTTCCGTTATATCCAGCTGCCCAAGATGCGCGGCGTCCTGATGATCGCGGTGCTGCTGCGCTTCATGGACAGCTTCATGATCTACACCGAACCCTTTGTGCTGACGGGAGGCGGGCCGGGCAATGCCACCACCTTCCTGTCGCAGTACCTGACGCAAAAAGCGGTGGGCCAGTTTGATCTGGGCCCGGCGGCGGCTTTTTCGCTGATCTATTTCCTGATTATTTTGTTGTTCTGCTTCATCCTTTACAACTGGATGCAGCGCGTCGGCACGCAAGAAAAGGAGGGTGGAAATGAATAAAAAAAAGTTTCAGGCGCGAACGCTCTTTCTCATCGCCTACATCGTCTTCGCACTGCTGCCCATCTACTGGATGGTCAACATGAGCTTCAAGACGAATGGCGAAATTCTGTCGAGCTTTTCGTTCTTCCCGCAGCAGTTCACTTGGGACAACTACAAAACCATTTTTACCGATCCATCCTGGTACTCGGGCTACATCAACAGCCTGATCTATGTGGGCATCAACACGGTGATTTCGATCTCGGTCGCACTGCCTGCGGCGTATGCGTTTTCGCGCTATAGCTTTCTGGGCGACAAGCATGTGTTTTTCTGGTTGCTGACCAACCGCATGACACCGCCTGCAGTGTTTCTGTTGCCCTTCTTTCAGCTCTACACGACGGTCGGGCTGATGGACACGCACATCGCGGTGGCGCTGGCGCACCTTTTGTTCAACGTGCCGCTGGCGGTGTGGATTCTGGAAGGTTTCATGAGCGGCATCCCGCGCGAGATCGACGAGACGGCCTACATCGACGGCTACTCGTTTCCGCGATTTTTCGTCCGTATTTTCCTGCCGCTGATCAAGGCCGGCGTGGGCGTGGCGGCATTTTTCTGCTTTATGTTCAGCTGGGTAGAACTGCTGCTGGCGCGAACGCTCACCAGTGTCAACGCCAAGCCGATCGTGGCCACGATGACGCGGACGGTTTCAGCGTCGGGCATGGACTGGGCCACGCTGGCAGCGGCCGGCGTGCTGACCATCGTGCCGGGTGCCATCGTGATCTGGTTTGTTCGCAACTACATCGCCAAAGGGTTTGCGATGGGCCGTGTATGAAGGAAAAAAATCATGTTTGAGTGGATGGCCTGGACCACACCTGTAGCTGTCTTTTTCACCTGCATCGTGCTGATGCTGGTGGCCATGACAGTGTGGGAACTGAAGTCGCCCACCACAGTGCGGCGCGGATTCCTGCCGATGGAGACGACACGTGGCGACCGGCTCTTCATCGGCCTGCTGGCGGCGGCTTATCTGAACCTGATCTTTGTCGGCATCAGCGGCAAGCTGGCCGCGTGGTTCAGCCTGGAGGCAGACCCGTCAATCTGGATCAGTTTTCTTGCATCGATTGCGCTGTTGGCGTGGATCATGCGCAAAGGTTAGCGTTAGACGAGGATGCCGGCTCATTCTTCCCCGGAGCCGAATCAACCTTCATCAACGGGGAGTGAACCAATGAGGAGACAAGTCATGAAGTTACGTTATTCGGCGCTTGCACTGGCTGCAGCCTGTGCGGTGACTGGCCACAGTTGGGCAGATGAGGCCGCTGCCAAGAAATGGATCGATAGCGAATTTCAGCCGTCCACCTTGAGCAAGGAGCAGCAGCAGGCGGAGTTGAAATGGTTCATCGACGCAGCGAAAAAGTTGCAGGCCAAAGGCGTGAAAGAAATCTCGGTGGTGTCTGAAACCATCACCACGCACGAGTACGAGTCCAAAACGCTGACCAAAGCCTTTGAAGAAATTACCGGCATCAAGGTCAAACACGACATCATTCAGGAGGGTGATGTGGTCGAGAAGCTGCAAACCTCCATGCAGTCCGGAAAATCAATTTATGACGGCTGGATTTCGGACTCGGATCTGATCGGCACGCACTACCGCTATGGCAAGATCATGAATCTGACCGATTACATGGCCGGCAATGGGAAGGAGTGGACCAACCCAGGGCTCGATCTGAAGGACTTCATCGGCACCAGCTTCACCACGGCTCCGGATGGCAAGCTGTATCAGCTGCCCGACCAGCAGTTTGCCAACCTCTACTGGTTTCGTGCCGACCTGTTCGCACGTAAAGATCTTCAGGACAAGTTCAAGGCCAAATATGGCTATGACCTGGGCGTGCCTTTGAATTGGAGCGCGTACGAAGACATCGCGGCCTTCTTCAGCGAAGACATCAAAACCATCGACGGCAAGCCCATTTATGGCCATATGGACTATGGCAAGAAAGATCCGTCGCTGGGCTGGCGGTTTACCGACGCGTGGCTTTCCATGGCCGGCACCGCCGATGTGGGAATCCCGAACGGCATGCCTGTCGATGAGTGGGGAATCCGGGTCGGCGCCGACAAGTGCACGCCGGTCGGCGCGTCTGTGTCGCGTGGCGGTGCGACCAACTCGCCTGCCGCCGTCTATGCCCTGACCAAGTATGTGGACTGGATGAAGAAGTACGCACCCAAGGAAGCCACCGGCATGACCTTTGGCGAATCGGGCCCGGTTCCGGCGCAGGGGCAAATTGCGCAGCAGATATTCTGGTACACCGCGTTCACGGCGGATATGGTCAAACCCGGACTTCCGGTGGTCAACTCCGACGGGACGCCGAAGTGGCGCATGGCACCGGGCCCCAATGGACCGTACTGGAAGCAGGGCATGCAAAACGGTTATCAGGACGTGGGGTCGTGGACGTTCTTCAAGGATCATGACCCGAACAAAGTGGCTGCGGCCTGGCTCTACGCCCAGTTTGTGACCGCGAAAACGGTGTCGGCCAAAAAATCGGCGGTGGGGCTGACGTTTATCCGTGACAGCGACATCCGACACGACTACTTCACCAAAAATGCAGCCAAGTACGGCGGCCTGATTGAGTTCTACCGTAGCCCGGCACGCGTGGCCTGGACGCCGACCGGTACCAATGTGCCCGACTATCCGAAGCTCGCGCAGCTTTGGTGGAAGAACGTGGCGCAGGCGGTGACGGGTGAAAAAACACCGCAGGTAGCCATGGATACCCTGGCCGAAGAAATGGACCAGGTGATGGCGAGGCTGGAACGTGCGGGCATGGCCAAGTGCGCGCCCAAGCTCAATCCGAAGGGTGACCCGAAGAAATACCTGAGCGACAAGGGCGCGCCGTGGGCGAAGCTGGCCAACGAGAAGCCCAAGGGTGAAACCATCAACTACGACAAGCTGCTGCAAGCCTGGAAAGACGGCAAGGTCCGCTGAACGCGGGGGCTGCGCGGGCGCCTGACCTGCGCAGCCCGTTTCAAAGAAAAACCAATACGCTGCTTGCCGGGTGAGCCTGGGAGAAGTTGAAGGGTGTATGGAAAACGCAAATGAAGCCCGCGAGTATTAAATCGCTGCCGGCGTTGACGCTGCGCAGCGCCCTGATGGAGCGCCTCGCCCGGCCTGGTCGTTATGACATCGCCATCATCGGTGGTGGAGCTACTGGCCTGGGCGTTGCACTGGACGCAGCGGCGCGCGGTTTTTCGGTCGTACTGGTGGAGTCGCACGACTTCGCCAAAGGCACTTCCTCACGCGCCACCAAGCTGGTTCACGGTGGCGTGCGCTATCTGGCGCAGGGAAATATCTCGCTGGTACGAGAGGCCCTGCACGAACGCACCACCTTGCTGGCCAACGCGCCGCATCTGGCGCAACCGCTGCCGTTTGTCATGCCTTCCTACAAACTCTGGGAGACTCCTTTTTACGGTGTGGGTCTAAAGATGTATGACGCGCTGGCAGGCAAGGCCGGGCTGGGCCCGACCGAGTTTTTAAGTCGCAGGGAAACGCTGGAACTTCTGCCTACTGCCCAGGCACGCGGGCTGAAAGGCGGAGTCAAGTACTGGGATGGCCAGTTTGACGACGCCAGACTGGCACTGGCGCTGGCGCGCAGTGCCGCGCTGCAGGGCGCGCTGCTGGTCAACTACTGCTCCGCCACCGGCTTGATCCACGAAAACGGCAAACTCGATGGTCTGCATGTGCAGGACCAGGAAACCGGCCAGTCTCTCGAAATCCGGGCTGGCTGTGTGGTGAATGCGGCCGGCGTTTGGGTTGATCAGTTCAGGCTTCAGGATGGCCAGGCGACCGGGCGTGCGACGAAGCCCATGGTTGCACCTTCTCAAGGTGTGCATATCGTCGTGGATCGCGCCTTTCTTCCGACGGATCACGCCATGCTGATTCCCAAAACAGCCGATGGCCGCGTTCTGTTCGCGGTGCCGTGGCTGGGCAAGACGATTTTGGGAACTACAGACACGCCACGCAATGACCTCGCACGAGAACCCCTGCCGTTCAAAGACGAGGTGGATTTCATTCTGGGTGAGTCGGGTCTTTATTTGAGCGAGGCGCCGGGCCCGTCTGACATCAAAAGCATCTGGGTCGGTCTCAGGCCGCTGGTGAAACCGCCAGACGAAGACGCTGGCAGCACCCAGGCCTTGTCGCGGGAGCACACCGTTCTGGTCAGTAAAAGTGGGCTGGTGACCGTGACGGGCGGTAAATGGACCACTTACCGCGCCATGGCCGAGGATGTGCTGGAGCGTTGTTTTGTCGCAAAGCTGCTGCAGGTCCGTACCGGGCTCGGCACGGAACATCTCAAACTGGTCGGGGCGTGCGAATCAAAGCACAAAATCAGCGATGCGCCAGGGAGTCATTTATACGGCAGTGAATCCGCATTGATGCAAAGCCTGCCGGGGGCCAGCCGACAGCTAGGTGGTGGCCTGACAGAGGCGATGGTGCGTTTTGCGGCGCGTTATGAGTACGCGCGCACAGTCGAAGACGTGCTGGCTCGTCGTTCACGCCTTCTTTTCCTTGATGCGGCTTTGGCGGAATCAATTGCGGCAGAGGCGGCATCCATTCTGGAGCAGGAAACGGGGGTGACAACCCAACTGGAGGCGTTTCAGGCGATTTGCGCCCAGTATCTCTGGCCGTCCCACGCGGGTCACCGCGTGTTGTAAGGCTCCCGTCGTATCAATGAACCTATCGCTTGCGTCAAAGCATTTGAATCAGGCGCTAAATTTTTCTGCTATTAAATAAATAGCAGTCTGCGCTTGTTTTGTTGGAGCTGCGACCGAATTTAATGGGTATAACTGGTGTTTTTGACGAAGACTGCGCGTTTCGTTTGCCGGGCTGTTCATCTGGTTTGAGCCGGTCCCGAATCCAAATCTGCAGAAATTTTCTCCGGTCTGCGCCCGATTTCGCCAAAGACAGTTGACAGATCTAACCAATTTCGTGATACTCATGGGCTTCGCTTGAAAAAGCAAAGAACTCTGCCTTAATAGCCTAAAGGAAGCAGTGCAAGCGGTTTGCATTGTGGACGACGGGCCCAAGACTGATCGGGCTGATGGTTTGGTGGCGCTGCAGGGCGCCCAAGGCTGTCAACCGGTGCAAGTTGGGAACAATAAATGATTCAAACGCAATCCAAACTCGATGTTGCTGACAACACGGGTGCCAAGTCCGTGATGTGCATCAAAGTGCTGGGCGGCTCCAAGCGCCGGTACGCCAGCGTTGGTGACGTCATCAAGGTGAGCATTAAAGAAGCCGCTCCGCGTGGCCGCGTCAAAAAAGGCGAGGTTTACAGCGCTGTGGTCGTTCGCACGGCCAAGGGTATTCGCCGTGGTGATGGCTCGCTGGTCAAATTCGACGGCAATGCAGCAGTGTTGCTCAACGCCAAGCTGGAGCCTATCGGCACCCGCATCTTCGGACCAGTGACGCGTGAATTGCGCACTGAAAAGTTCATGAAGATCGTGTCCTTGGCTCCTGAAGTTCTGTAAGGACAAGTCATGAACAAGATTCGCAAGGGCGACGAAGTCATCGTGATCGCGGGCCGCGACAAGGGCAAACGCGGAACGATTACCCAGCGCAAAGACGACAGCTATCTGCTGATTGACGGGATCAACATGGTGAAAAAACACGCCAAACCGAATCCTCTCAAAGGCATCTCAGGTGGCATTATTGAAAAAAACATGCCGATTCACCAGTCCAACATCGCCATTTTCAATGCGGCGACGGGCAAGGCAGATCGAGTGGGCATCAAGTTGTTGGCTGACGGCAAAAAAGTGCGCGTCTTCAAGTCCAGCGGCGACGAATTGAAGGCGACGTAATCATGGCTAAAACAGCACCGGTACAACAAGCTGCAATGCAGGCTCGATTGCAGTCGCAGTTCCGCGAGAAAATCGCCCCGGCCCTGATCGAGAAATTTGGCTACAAATCGCCGATGCAGGTCCCTCGGATCACCAAGATTACGCTGAATATGGGCGTGAGCGAGGCGGTTGCCGACAAGAAAGTCATGGACAGCGCTGTTGGAGACATGGCCAAAATCGCAGGCCAAAAGCCAGTGGTGACCAAGGCCAAGAAAGCTATCGCTGGTTTCAAAATCCGCGAAGACTTGCCAATTGGCTGCATGGTGACCCTGCGCGGCGTGAAGATGTATGAGTTTCTTGATCGTTTCGTGACCGTGGCCTTGCCTCGTATGCGTGACTTCCGCGGCATCTCCGGTCGCGCTTTTGACGGCCGCGGCAACTACAACATCGGCGTGAAAGAGCAGATTATTTTTCCTGAGATTGAGTACGACAAGGTTGATGCCTTGCGCGGACTCAACATCAGCATCACCACGACGGCCAAGACCGATGAAGAGTGCAAGGCACTTCTCACCGGCTTCCGTTTTCCGTTCAAGAACTGAAGGCGCGACATGGCAAAACAAGCATTGCTGCAACGTGAAATCAAGCGTGACAAATTGGTCGCGAAGTTTGCTAAAAAGCACGCAGAACTCAAGAAGACGTCGAATGACTTCAAGCGCACGGATGACGAGCGTGCCCTTGCCCGTCTTGAGTTGCAAAAGTTGCCCCGCAACGCCAACCCGACTCGTCAGCGCAACCGCTGCGCCATCACGGGTCGCCCGCGCGGCACGTTCCGTCAATTCGGCTTGGCTCGCGCCAAGATTCGTGAATTGGCTTTTGCTGGTGATATCCCTGGTATCACCAAGGCAAGCTGGTAAGCATAGGAGAACCACAAAATGAGTATGAGTGATCCTATCGCCGACATGCTGACGCGCATCCGCAATGCACAAATGGTTGAAAAAGCTGTTGTGCTGGTGCCGTCTTCAAAAGTCAAAGTCGCCATCGCACAGGTGCTGAAAGACGAGGGCTATATCGATGGTTTTGCCATCAAGTCCGACGACGGCAAGTCCCAGCTGGAAATTGCGCTGAAGTATTACGCAGGCAAGCCCGTGATTGAGCGTATTGAGCGCGTCAGCCGCCCTGGTCTGCGTGTTTACAAGGGCCACGGCTCCATCCCCCAAGTCATGAATGGTTTGGGTGTGGCAATTGTCACGACTCCCCAAGGCGTCATGACTGATCGCAAAGCGCGCGCTACCGGTATCGGTGGCGAAGTGCTGTGCTACGTAGCCTGACCGCGGCATCGAGGAGAAACTGAAATGTCCCGTGTAGGAAAAATGCCAGTGACCGTGCCGCAGGGTGTGGATGTCGCTATTAAAGAAGACCAAATCAACGTGAAGGGTGTGTTGGGCGCCCTGGCACTGACGCGAAATGCGCTTGTCACCGTCATCAATGATGCGGGCAAGCTGACCTTCGCGCCGGCCAACGACTCGCGGGAGGCCAATGCCATGAGCGGCACGATGCGCCAGCTCGTGAACAACATGGTGACCGGTGTAACGAAGGGCTTTGAAAAGAAGCTTAGTCTCGTTGGGGTGGGTTTCAAGGCCCAGGCGCAAGGTGCCAAACTTAATCTGACCGTTGGTTATTCGCATCCTGTGGTGATGGACATGCCGGCAGGTATCACTGTCGCAACCCCGACCCCCACGGAAGTGGTGATTAAAGGGTCAGACCGTCAACGGGTTGGTCAGATTGCGGCTGAAGTTCGCGCTGTTCGCCCTCCCGAGCCTTACAAGGGCAAGGGCATCCGTTATTCGGATGAAAAGATCACCATCAAAGAAACCAAGAAGAAATAAGGAGCTGCATCATGTTGACCAAAAAAGAGCAGCGTCTTCGTCGCTCGCGTCAGACCCGGATCCGCATCGCCACACAGGGGGTTGCCCGTCTGACTGTGAACCGTACCAACCTGCACATCTACGCCAGTGTTATCTCTGGTGATGGCACGAAAGTCCTTGCAGCTGCTTCTACTGCAGAAGCCGAAATTCGCAAGGAGATAGGCGCTTCGGGTAAGGGTGGAAACGTTGCTGCTGCGCAAGCCATTGGCAAGCGCATTGCTGAAAAAGCAAAGGCAGCAGGGGTAGAAAAAGTGGCGTTTGATCGCGCCGGTTTTGCGTACCATGGCCGCGTTAAAGCGCTGGCTGATGCGGCTCGCGAAGCTGGTCTGCAATTCTAATAGACCGGAATTAAGTATGGCCAAGTTTCAAGCAAAATCAAACAACGACGCTCCAGACGATGGTCTGAAGGAAAAAATGATCGCGGTCAATCGCGTCACCAAAGTGGTGAAGGGGGGGCGGATCCTCGGTTTCGCTGCGCTCACCGTGGTTGGTGATGGCGATGGCCGCGTAGGTATGGGCAAGGGCAAGTCGAAAGAGGTGCCCGCTGCCGTTCAGAAGGCAATGGAAGAAGCGCGCCGCAACATGACCAAGGTCTCGTTGAAAAACGGCACGATTCATCACAATGTGTTCGGTCACTGGGGCGCGGCAAATGTGATGATGGCGCCAGCTCCCAAGGGTACCGGCATCATTGCGGGCGGTCCCATGCGCGCTGTGTTCGAGGTCATGGGCATTACTGACATTGTGGCCAAGAGCCATGGTTCCAGCAATCCCTACAACATGGTTCGCGCCACGATGGACGCTTTAAACAATTCCACCACTGCATCGGAAATTGCAGCCAAGCGTGGCAAGTCAGTTGAAGATATCTTCAGCTAAGGCGGCATCGAAATGACTAAAGAAACCAAAGTTAAAGTTCAACTGATTCGCAGCCCTATCGGCACCAAGGAATCCCATCGCGCCACCGTGCGCGGTCTGGGTCTTCGCGGCGTCAACAGCACCAGCGAATTGCAGGACACACCAGCCGTGCGCGGCATGATCAGCAAGATCAGTTATCTGGTCAAGGTTATCTGAGCGGAGACTCAAAATGGAATTGAACGTTATTAAGCCAGGTCAGGGTGCCAAGCACGCCAAGCGACGCGTGGGTCGCGGAATTGGGTCGGGTTTGGGCAAGACTTCTGGCCGTGGTCACAAGGGCCAAAAGTCGCGCGCTGGCGGTTATCACAAGGTGGGCTTTGAAGGCGGTCAGATGCCTATGCAGCGTCGCCTTCCCAAGCGCGGTTTTAAGTCTCAGCTGTTGAAGTTCAATGCCGAGGTAACTCTGTCGGCGTTGGAGCAGCTCGGCTTGGCCGAAGTTGATTTACTGACCTTGAAGCAGTCGGGTCTTGTAGGTCAGTTGGCTAAAAACGTTAAGGTGATCAAATCCGGATCGCTCTCCAAAGCGGTCAAGCTGAACGGCATTGCCGCGACAGCGGGCGCAAAAGCGATCATTGAAGCCGCTGGCGGCTCGGTCGCCTGATTTCACGACTGGACGCATCAGTGGCAACCTCCTCGACTCCCATTTCAAAAACCGGAAAGTACGGTGATTTGAGGAGCAGGCTTGTCTTCTTGTTGCTGGCTCTGGTGGTTTATCGGATCGGCGCACACATTCCTGTTCCCGGAATTGATCCGGGTCAGCTGAAGGAACTCTTTAAAGGTCAGCAGGGCGGCATACTGAATCTGTTCAATATGTTTTCCGGTGGCGCGCTGTCGAGGTTTACGGTGTTTGCTCTGGGGATCATGCCGTACATTTCGGCCTCTATCATCATGCAGCTTCTCACCTATGTGGTTCCCACATTCGAGCAGATGAAGAAGGAAGGCGAAAGCGGTCGACGAAAAATCACCCAGTACACCCGTTATGGAACCTTGGGTCTGGCCTTGTTCCAGTCGATGGGGATTGCGGTGGCTCTTGAGAGCTCGCCAGGGCTGGTTCTGGTGCCGGGTTTTGGTTTTCGGATGACGGCGGTTTTCAGTCTGACGGCGGGAACAATGTTTTTAATGTGGTTGGGCGAGCAGATCACCGAACGCGGGCTGGGAAACGGAATTTCTATACTTATCTTCGCTGGAATTGCCGCAGGCTTACCTAGCGCGATGGGGGGTCTGCTTGAGCTAGTGCGTACCGGGGCGATGAGCATCTTGATCGCCATCGTTATCGTGGTGGTCGTTGCGTTGGTGACGTATTTTGTGGTGTTTGTGGAGCGCGGGCAGCGAAAGATTCTGGTGAACTACGCGCGCAGACAAGTAGGAAATAAGGTTTACGGTGGACAATCTTCGCATTTGCCTTTGAAGCTAAATATGGCGGGTGTCATTCCCCCGATCTTCGCTTCGTCAATTATCTTGCTGCCGGCGACAGTGGTCGGTTGGTTCAGTGCTGGCGAAAGCATGCGCTGGCTCAAAGATATTGCCGGAACTTTGACGCCAGGGCAGCCAATTTATGTAATGCTTTACGCAAGCGCTATTGTCTTCTTTTGCTTTTTCTATACCGCGTTAGTGTTCAATAGTCGCGAAACCGCAGATAACCTAAAGAAAAGCGGTGCCTTCATCCCAGGCATACGGCCCGGAGATCAGACGGCTAAATACATCGACAAGATTCTTGTGCGATTGACGCTTGCAGGTGCGGTGTACATCACGTTTGTATGTTTGCTTCCTGAGTTTTTGATCCTGAAGTACAACGTGCCATTTTATTTTGGTGGTACGTCCTTGATGATCATTGTGGTAGTCACGATGGACTTCATGGCTCAGGTGCAAAATTATTTAATGTCGCAACAGTATGAGTCGTTGCTAAAAAAGGCAAACTTTAAGACATCACTGGGCAATTGATGGCAGTGGCGCTGACGACGTATTAGTTGTCGGGTGTGCGAATTGTGTTCCGTGCCAGGTAGGCACTGGGTAGAAGTTTAGGAGAAAGCAATGAGAGTTTCAGCATCGGTCAAGAAAATTTGCCGCAACTGCAAAATCATCCGCCGTAAAGGCGTCGTACGCGTCATCTGCACAGATCCGCGTCATAAACAGCGTCAAGGCTGATTTCAAGAGATTTAGAGGACGAACATGGCCCGTATAGCAGGTATTAATATTCCGCCCCAGCAGCACGCCGAAATCGGTTTGACTGCGATTTTCGGCATTGGTCGCACACGAGCTCGCAAGATTTGCGAGGCTTGCGATATTGCGTATGCCAAGAAAGTCAAAGATCTGACAGACAGCGATCTTGAAAAGATACGCGATCAGATCGCTCTGTTCACTATTGAAGGCGATCTTCGTCGAGAAACCACGATGAACATCAAGCGTTTGATGGATATCGGCTGCTATCGCGGCTTTCGCCATCGCCGCGGCCTGCCGATGCGCGGTCAGCGTACTCGCACCAACGCCCGCACCCGCAAGGGTCCGCGTAAGGCGGCGGCGTCTTTGAAGAAATAAATTGAGGGGTCGATATGGCTAAAGCACCAAATAACAGCGCCGCACAACGCGTTCGCAAGAAGGTTCGGAAGAACGTTGCTGACGGCATTGCGCACGTGCACGCGTCTTTTAACAACACCATCATCACAATTACTGATCGTCAGGGCAACGCGTTGTCTTGGGCGTCGTCGGGTGGTCAGGGCTTCAAGGGTTCACGCAAGTCAACTCCTTTTGCAGCTCAAGTTGCTTCTGAAGTGGCAGGACGCGCAGCGATTGAGCAGGGCATCAAAAATCTTGACGTTGAGATCAAAGGGCCCGGCCCTGGCCGCGAATCATCAGTTCGTGCGTTGGGCGCGTTAGGTATCCGTATCAATTCGATTGCTGACGTTACGCCAGTTCCCCACAACGGTTGCCGCCCACAGAAGCGTCGCCGTATCTAACCCTGCCGGTTCGCCAGATCTGCCGCACAGCGACAGGTCTGGCGGCTAGCGGTTTTACCAAGCCCACCGCCGATAGGTTTTTACCGAAGGCTCCTGCAACGAAAGATGCAGCAGATGATTAAAGGAAGTTCAAGTGGCACGTTATTTAGGCCCCAAGGCCAAGCTCTCTCGCCGTGAAGGCACAGACCTTTTCCTCAAAAGCGCACGTCGCGCTATTGGGGATAAGGCCAAGTTCGATTCCAAGCCGGGCCAGCATGGACGCACGTCTGGGACTCGCACGTCGGACTTTGGTCTTCAGTTGCGTGAGAAGCAAAAAGTCAAACGTATGTACGGTGTTCTTGAAAAGCAGTTCCGCCGTTATTTCGAGGAAGCTGATCGCCGCAAAGGCAACACCGGGGCCAACCTGTTGTTCCTTCTTGAGTGCCGGCTGGACAACGTCGTTTACCGTATGGGATTTGGCTCTACGCGCGCTGAGGCTCGCCAACTGGTATCGCATAAAGCGATTACTGTGAATGGTAACGCTGTCAATATTGCGTCGTACATGGTCAAGACCGGCGATGTCATCGCCGTTCGCGAGAAATCGAAGAAGCAAACCCGCGTTATCGAGGCTCTCCAGCTGGCCGCGCAGGTTGGCATGCCCGCCTGGGTTGATGTCAATGCCGACAAAGGCGAAGGCGTCTTCAAGAAGGTGCCAGACCGTGATGAGTTCGCTGCTGACATCAACGAATCGTTGATCGTCGAGCTTTACTCGCGCTAATTTTCGTTCCTGCGATACGGGGCACCGTGTCGCCAGGGTGTGCTTCGCCGGCCTTATCGGTGTAACGAGCCGAGGGTATTGAGAGGAAGACTGAATGCAGACTAATTTGTTAAAACCAAAAACCATCAATGTTGAGCAGCTTGGCATCAACCGTGCCAAGGTCACTCTGGAGCCGTTTGAGCGTGGCTATGGTCATACTTTGGGTAATGCCCTGCGCCGCGTGCTGCTGTCTTCAATGGTAGGACATGCGGCCACTGAAGTGACGATTGCCGGCGTTCTGCATGAGTACTCGTCTATCGACGGTGTGCAGGAAGATGTCGTTAACATTCTGTTGAACCTCAAGGGTGTAGTTTTCAAGCTTCACAATCGTGACGAGGTCACGTTGAGCTTGCGCAAGGATGGCGAAGGCCCTGTAACGGCCGCTGACATTCAGACGCCGCATGACGTCGAGATCATCAATCCTGAGCATGTGATCGTGAATTTGTCGCACGGCGGCAAGATCGACATGCAGATCAAGGTTGAAAACGGCCGCGGTTACGTTCCTGGAAACCTGCGCCGTTATGGCGACGAGTCGCCAAAGTCGATCGGGCGCATTGTGCTTGACGCTTCGTTTTCTCCAGTTAAGCGTGTCAGCTATACCGTTGAGAGTGCTCGCGTTGAGCAGCGTACTGATCTTGACAAACTGGTTCTGGAAATTGAGACCAACGGCGCTGTAACTGCAGAAGATGCGGTTCGTGCCTCTGCAAAAATTCTGGTTGAACAGCTCGCTGTTTTCGCGCAGCTTGAGGGTAATGAGCTTGCAGCGTTTGATGCGCCAGTTCAGCGCAGCTCGCAGCAATTTGATCCAATTTTGCTTCGGCCTGTGGACGAACTGGAACTCACCGTGCGTTCGGCCAACTGCCTAAAAGCGGAAAATATTTATTACATTGGCGATTTGATTCAGCGCACCGAGAACGAGCTATTGAAAACTCCCAACCTGGGACGCAAGTCCCTGAACGAGATCAAAGAGGTGTTGGCCTCCCGCGGACTGACGCTGGGAATGCGTCTTGAAAGCTGGCCTCCTGCAGGTCTGGACAAGCGTTAATTGAATCGGAAAACATCTCATCTTTGATGAGATAGTGCACAGGCAGTACCTGATACGGCTGTCTGGATATTAAAGAAAGGAAGCACTATGCGACACGGACATGGATTACGTAAACTGAACCGCACCAGCGAGCACCGGCTTGCGATGTTGCGCAACATGATGAACTCGTTGCTTCAGCACGAGGCCATTAAAACAACTCTCCCCAAGGCGAAGGAATTGCGCCGAGTGGTGGAACCGATGATCACCTTGGCCAAAGAGCCGACCCTCGCCAACAAGCGCTTGGCCTTTGACCGTCTGCGCGACCGCGACATGGTGGTCAAACTATTCGCTGAACTGGGTCCCCGCTATAAAGCACGCCCGGGTGGCTACACGCGTATCCTGAAAATGGGTTTCCGTGTTGGTGACAACGCACCGATGGCTTTGGTTGAATTGGTTGATCGCCCCGATGTGTCGGAAGAGGTCAGCACTGACACTGCCAAGGCGGAATAGGTTATAATCTAAATATACCGCGCGGTGGAGCAGCCTGGTAGCTCGTTGGGCTCATAACCCAAAGGTCGTAAGTTCAAATCTTGCCCGCGCAACCAACATCCATGCCGTTTAGGCTGGTAGCAAACGCCCACTTTATGTGGGCGTTTCGCTTTGTGGACCAATCTGAATGAGCGGAGCGGAACCCGCATATCTATGTTCCGTTTGACGGGCAGGTTTCTTGATCTGGCAACACCGCTGTCACCTCAATTTCGACCCGCGCGCGCGCTTCCATCAGCCCGCTGACCTCAACGCAGGTCATGGCCGGGAAGTTTCTCCCCATCACTTCGCGGTAGACACTGCCCAACGCTTTCAGGCTGGTCAGATACTCCGCTCGGTCAAGCACGTACCAGGTCATGCGCACCATGTGTGCTGGCTGGGCACCGCCGGCTTTCAGCACTGCGGCGACGTTAAGCAGCGACTGGCGAGTCTGCGACACAAAATCATCGCTTTCAAACTTCTGATTTGCGTTCCAGCCGATCTGGCCGCCGACAAATAGCAGTGTGCCTTTGGCCAAAATGCCGTTGGCATAGCCTTTGGGCTCGGCCCAATCAGGGGGTTGAATTTTCTGCATCATGGGGGTGGGGCTGCTTTGAGAAAGGGAAGTAAGGCGCTTCGTAAATCATCAGGAAGGGCAATCGCCTTGCCGTTGGGAACTTGCGAGTAGACAACCACGCCGTGGGCTCTTAGTTTGATGGGCTGGCTTTTCGCGTCGCCATCCGCACCAGCATGAATTTCGTACTGCATGCCGATGCTTGTATTGCCGATCCGTGTCAGCTCCAGGCTCAGCGTGAGCTGATCGCCATAGCGGCACATGCCCAAGAATTCCGTCTTCAAATTCACGATTGGGATACCCTTGCCCGCCTTGATGAGCACGTGTTCGGGGAAACCAATGTGCGCCAGAAAATCCTCCTGGACTTCATGCAGCAAATAGAAAAACTGCGGATAAAAAACGATGCCAGCTGGATCGCAGTGATGAAACCGCACCTGTTTTTCAGTGATGAATTTCATGCCTGCCGCAATTTGAAACGTTGTAATTTGCCCGTTTCCGTACGGGGAAGGACGCTCAAAAATTCGATTTGGCGCGGGTATTTGAATGGCGCCAGCGCTGACTTGACGTGCTCCTGTAGCGTCCTGACCATCACTGCATCGCCCACTTGATGTTCCTTCAATACGATGAAAGCTTTGACGATCATGCCGCGTTCCGCATCCAGCGCACCGACTACAGCGCATTCGGCCACCGCCGGGTGCGCCATCAGCGCTTCCTCGACTTCGGGGCCAGCGACGTTGTAGCCGGCGGTGATGATCATGTCGTCAGCGCGGGCCTGAAAAAAGAAATAACCGTCGGCGTCCCGCGTAAAGGCATCGCCCGGAAAATTCCACCCGCCCTTCACATAATTGGTTTGACGTGAATCGTCGAGATATCTACAGCCGGTCGGCCCGATCACCGCCAGCTTGCCCAGCGTTCCGTGCGGCACTTCAATACCAGCCTCGTCCACAACCCGTGCGGTATATCCAGGCACCACTTTGCCAATCGCCCCCTGGCGAACGTCCCCGCCAGCAGAAGAGATGAAGATATGAAACATCTCGGTGGCGCCGATACCGTCGATGATTTCAATGCCTGTTGCGTCCTTCCAGGACTGGCGCGTCTTATCAGGCAGGTTTTCGCCAGCGCTAACGCACAGCCGCAGGCTGGGCGTGCCCAGCGCCCTGGCGAAGGCAGCCATCTGGCGGTAGTAGGTCGGCGCGGTGTAGACAATGCTGGCACCGACCCGTTTAACCAGCTTGACCATCGCTTCTGGCGTATACGGAATGGAGGGGTAGTAGACCGAGGCGCCGGCCCACATCGGAAAGATCAGCAACCCGCCCAGGCCGAACGTGAACGCCAGCGGCGGCGATCCCATGACGATGTCATCTGGCCGCGCCTTCAGCACATGGCGGGGCCATGCCTCACACGCAGCAAGCAGGTCCCGGTGGGTGTGTACTACCGCTTTGGGCTTGCCTGTCGTTCCCGATGTGAAAGCCAGTATGGCGATGTCGTCGGCCAGCAGTTCGATAGGCTTGAAATTCCCGTTCTTGCCAGATGAAATAGCCTCCAAAGAGCCAGCTCCGCGCATGCTGCTGAACGGCATGATCGGGCAAGGCGAACCAAACTGTCTGCGCGCGGTCTCGAGCTCGTCCAACAGACTCGCATCGCACAGGGCTATCGCTGGCCGGGCCTTGGCGACAATTTCGCCCAGTTCTTTCGCGCGAAGCAGCGGCATGGTGGTCACTGCGATAAAACCAGCATTGACCACACCCAGCCACGCCAGCGCCATTTTTACCGAGTTGCCGCCGCGCAGCAGAACGCGATTTCCCGGCACCAGCGAAAAATCCTCGACGAGCATCTGCGAAATCCGGTTCACCCGGTCAAGCGCCCCGGCATAACTCAGCGTGATGGCGTCAGAGCAAAGAAACGGTCGATCTGCGTGCCCGCTGTCGAATGCCCTGCGGAAAAGCACTTCAACCAGATTGGCCCGATCAGGGATTCGTAGTTCGGGCAACGAATACACCCGCCTGGGCCAATGCTTCAGCGATGGAAGCCGGTCATGTACAAAGCGATCAGTCTGCGTCGAGCGCGTTGCTGATGCAGTCATCGCAGCACTGCCTTGCCAATGATGAGTTGCTGAACATTAGTCGCGCCCTTGTCAATACACAACGAACGGATGTCGCCGTACAGGCTTTCAACCTTGCTGCCGACCTTCACACCAAGCGCCCGTCGAGCCATGCCAGTCGCTGCCCCCGCCGCCGACGCGCAAAAGATGTCCAGTGTCTGCATCGCCAGTTTCAAGCCACCGTTTGATGGTCCTAGCCATTGACTCTCGCCCAGCAACTGCACCCACTGCCTGCAGGCCCGGCGGTCATCGGTCTCATCGACCTGCTGGCGCCTCATCCATTCGACCAGCCGGGCGGCCACGTCACGATGAACCTCATCAAAGAACGGCCATGCCCATGGGGCCGTTGGCGGGGTGAGTGATTCTGTCATGAGCAGAAGCTCTGGTGAAAGGAGCTGGCGGTGCCTGCCGAATCAGTCGCCCTGGAACACGGGTTTTTGCCGGGCTGAAAACGCGGCGTACGCGCGCTGGAAATCCTGCGTCTGCATGCAGATCGCCTGTGCCTGCGCTTCGGCTTCAATCGCCTGGTCCAGCGTCATGGCCCATTCCTGATGCAGCATGCTTTTGGTCATGCCGTGCGCGAAGGCCGGCCCGCTGGCAAGCGACCGGGCCAGTTGCTGCGCCTCGGCCAGCAGTGCTGCCGGTTCGTGCAGCGCATTGAAAAATCCCCACTGCAAACCCTCGTCTGCCCGCATGGCGCGGCCGGTGAACAGCAACTCGGACGCACGCCCCTGGCCTATCATTCGCGGCAACAGCGCACACGCACCCATGTCTGCGCCCGCCAGTCCGACGCGGGTGAACAGGAATGCTGTCGTGGTCTGCGGCGTTCCCAGCCGCAGGTCAGCCGCCAGTGCCAGCATCGCGCCCGCGCCCGCGCAGATGCCATCTATCGCCGCGATGATCGGTTGCGGGCAAGCCCGCATCGCCTTGATCAGGTCGCCCGTCATGCGCGTGAATTCCAATAGCTCGGGCATGCTCATTTTCGTCAGCGGCCCGATGATCTCGTGGACATCGCCGCCCGAGCAGAAGTTGCCGCCGGCACCGGTCAGCACCACCGCCTTGACATCGCTTGCGTAGTTGAAGGCGCGAAACAAATCACGCAACTCGGCATACGACGCAAAGGTCAACGGGTTCTTGCGTTCCGGCCGATTCAGGGTCAGCGTGGCGACGCCGCTTTCAAATGCGTAGGTGAAATGCTTCGCCGGGTAAGTGGACAGCGCGCTGAATTGTGCGTGCATCGGGTTGGCCGCGTTGATGTAATGCTTCATGCCGTCTCCGGTGCGTTGTGGTGATGCTGCTTGACCTTGCCGAGCAGCCGGTGCAGCGACGCCAGCTCACGCGGCGAAAGCGCCTCAAAAGCGGCGACTATCCAGCCTTCATGCTCGCGCGCCATCTTTTCAAAAGCCTTGCGTCCAGGGGTGGTCAGCCGAACGCAATAGGCGCGGCGGTCGCCCTCGACATCCACCCGCTCCACCAGCCCTTCGCGCACCAGCTGATCTGTGATGCCGGTCACATTGCCGCCGGTCACCATCATGCGGCGTGAAAGTGCATTCATCTTCAGGCCTTCAGTGCTGCGCTCAAGCTGGGCCATCAGGTCAAAGCGCGGCAGCGTGGTGTCAAATTGCGTGCGCAGCCCGCAACGCACCTGTTTTTCGATCAGCTGCGTGCAGGTCAGCAGGCGCAGCCACAAGCGCAAGGCTTCCGGGTGTTCGCTGTGGCCGCGTGCTTCCAGGTCCATTGATTTCTCCGGTCAGTATCTATCTAAACGCTATTATTTATATAGCTTCTTGCGCAGGTAGTGCCTGGGCTAAAGCCTCTTTTTGCTTCAAAAGTTCACGGTAAAGCTGATCCCGGCCGGCGAGGTAGGGCAGTGGCCAGTCCACCTGTCGGCTTTGCAGTTTGGCGGCTTCGTGCAGCGTCCAGGCCGCATCAGCCAGGTGCGGGCGAGCAAGGGCGCACAAGTCGGCGCGCCCGGCGGCAATGATGCTGTTGACGTGATCGGCGTCCGAGATCGCACCGACGGCAATGGTCTGAATGCCGACTTCATTGCGGATGCGGTCGGCAAACGGTGTCTGGTACATGCGGCCATAAACGGGTTTCGCAGCGCGTGTGGTCTGGCCCGACGACACGTCGATGAAGTCGCAGTCTGCCGCTTTGAACAGCCGTGCAATTTCCACCGCATCGTCGGCCGTGTTGCCGCCGGGCGCCCAGTCGTGCGCGGAAATACGCACGCTCATCGGCAACTGCGCCGGCCACACCGCACGCAGGGCGCGAAACACTTCCAGCGGAAAGCGGCAGCGGTTTTCCAGGCTGCCGCCGTAGTCATCGGTGCGCTGATTGGTTAGCGGGCTGATGAAGCTCGACAGCAGGTAGCCGTGCGCGCAGTGCAGTTCAAGCCAGTCAAAGCCTGCCTCTGCGGCGTAGCGGGTTGATTGGGTAAATTGCGCCACCATGCGGTCCATCTCGGCGCGGGTCATGGCTTGAGGAAGCTGGTTGGTCGGTCCGTAGGAAACAGCGCTGGCGGCGAGCAGCGGCCAGTTGCCCGCAGTCAAAGGTTCATCGGGGCTTTCCCAGCCTACCTGCGTCGAACCTTTAGGCCCGCTGTGTCCGAGCTGCATGCCGATTTTCGCGCCCGCGCCGGCGGCGTGAACAAAATCAACGATGCGTTTGAATGCCAGCATCTGCGCGTGGTTCCAAAGGCCGGTGCAGGCTGGCGAAATGCGGCCAGCGGGGCAGGGCGCCGTCATTTCGACAAACACCAGTGCGGCGCCGCCTAGCGCTCGTGCGCCCAGATGAACCAGATGAAAATCCTGCGGCACGCCATCGACGGCGCTGTAGGTCGCCATCGGTGAAACGACGATTCGATTTTTCAAGGTAAGTTCGCGCACCCTCAAAGGCAACAGCATGGGCGGCGGGGCCGGTTTGATACTGGCATCGCCAGCCAGCCACTGCTCATAGCCCTGCAGCCACACCGCATCGCGCACCCGCAAATTTTCATGGCTGATGCGCTGCGAGCGTGTCATCAGCGAATAGAAAAACTGCTCAGCGTCCAGGCCGCTGTAACGGTCGACGTTTTCAAACCATTCGGTCGAGTTGCGCGCAGCGTTCTGGATTTTCAGCACCTCGACCGAGCGCAGGGCTTCGTAGGCTTGAAGCGCTCGGGCCATGTCGGCTTGTGTGGCAACACAGTGCGCCAGCTCAATCGCATCTTCCAGCGCAAGTTTGGTGCCGCTGCCGACTGAAAAGTGCGCCGTGTGCGCAGCGTCTCCCATCAACACGATGGGAATGCGCTTGCCGCCTATGATTTCATGGTGAATCCAGCGCGCGCACACCACACGCGGAAAGCGTATCCAGATCGCCGAGCCGCGCACATGCGAGGCGTTGCTCATCAGCGCGTTGCCCGTCAGATATTTTGCAAACAGGCGTTCGCAAAAAGCGATGCCGTCAGCCTGGCTCATTTCGTCCAGGCCGTGAGCCTTCCAGACCGCTTCCGGCGTTTCAACAATAAAGGTTGATGTAGTTGCATCGAACTGATACGCATGCGCCGCGAACCAGCCGTGCTCCGTCTGCTCAAACGCGAATGTGAAAGCGTCAAATTTTCTATGCGTGCCCAGCCAGACAAACCGGCAGGCGCGCAGTTCAACATCCGGCTGGTAGGTCGCCGCATAACGATGGCGGATGCTGCTGTTCACGCCATCACTGGCAATCACCAGGTCTGCGCTGTACTGCGCGGCCATCGCCTGGTCATCGCCGACATCGGTCTCGAACACCAGATCAATACCCAGCTGCTGGCAGCGGTCTTGCAGAATATTGAGTAATTTTTTTCGCCCGATGCCGCAAAAACCGTGACCGCCCGAACGCACGCTCCGGCCCTTGAAAAACACCTCGACATCGTCCCAGTGGTTGAACGCATTGCCGATCAGGCGCGCGCTGGGCGCATCGGCCGCCTGCAGATTGGCCAGCGTCTGGTCAGACAGCACGACTCCCCAGCCAAAGGTGTCGAAAGGCCGGTTGCGTTCTATGACCGTCACCTGATGCGCCGGGTTTTGCAGCTTCATCAACAGGGCAAAGTACAAACCGGCGGGGCCACCGCCAAGGCTAAGGATTCGCATCGACCAAGCGCTCTGTGTATTGATTGAGCCTTAAGTGTTTAGGTTTAAACTAATGTCGTCAAGTGGTTTTTGAGGCCATGGACAATGCTGGGTGGTGGCGTGTGTCCGTTCGGATCTCTCCTCGACACTCAAGACGAACGGATGAAGCGAGCGCAGTCAATCTTCAGGCAGGCACGGGCCGCAGGCGCAGCGCCCCCTCGGGGGGCAGCGCAGTACACGAAGTGACAAGCGTGGGGGCTGCGTCTTCACCAGCAGGGGCCGCGGAACCGGCTTTGCCGGGCCGCAGGCGCAGCGCCCCCTCGGGGGCAGCGAACCAAACCGAGTGGCCAGCTTGGGGGGCGGGCGCTGCGCGGAAACGG
>JANPFZ010000143.1:0-5458 GCA_031423655.1 Polaromonas sp. | reverse complement strand
ACATTAATTTCAGAAAAACGGGGAATGCCAAACACCATAAAATAAAAACGTGCTGTTATTTAGCGATAGCAGCATCCCGCTTTTCCTCCCTGAGCGGGGCCTTTGCGTGTGACAGCAAAAAGGCTTCACACCCGGTTGGCCGAATGGCCAGCCGGGTTTTTTTTGGGCTGCCGCAAGCCCGGCCAGCCCTTCGGCGAGGCATCCTTCGGTACCTCCTTCGGTACCTCAGGACGAACGGAGAAAAGCAACGCGAAGCTGGCAAGCTGGATTCGGGACATGCAGGCTGGTGCCGCAGGCGCAGTGGCCCCCTTGGGGCAAAGAGCCAAACGCAGTGGCCGAACGTGGGGGCTAAAAGGCCGCCAGCGCAGGGCCGCCCCAAGCAAGGCCAGCCCCCTCGGGGGCAGCGCATTACACGAAGTGAAAAGCGTGGGGGCTACACTTCTTTGATGCCCTGGATCAAAGCCTTTCACATCGTCTTCGTTGCCAGCTGGTTTGCCGGCCTGTTCTACTTACCGCGCATTTTTGTGAACCTGGCGATGGTGCCGCCTGAAAGCATTGCAGAACGCGAGCGGCTGCTGCTGATGGCTCGCAAGCTGCTTCGCTTCACGACGATTCTGGCTTTGCCAGCACTGGGTTTGGGGCTGTGGCTCTGGCTGGGTTACGGCATTGGCCGAGGCCCCGGCAATGGCTGGATGCACGCCAAGCTGGTGGTGGTCGTGCTGGCCATCGGCTATCACCACGTTTGCGGTCGATATCTGACCCAGTTCCAGAACAACCGCAATACCCGCAGCCACATCTGGTGGCGCTGGTTTAACGAGGCCCCGGTACTGCTGCTGGTCGCCGCCGTGGTGCTGGTGGTGGTCAAGCCGTTTTAACCAGCCAGGGGCCACCAAGCGTGAATTCCCCGCATTCCCCGAATTCCCCGAATTCGCAAGCAGACGCTGGCAAACCGGCTTTGCCGGGCGCCTCGCGTCGCCCCCTGCAAGGAGGGGAGGAACTACACGAAGCGAAGCGAAGTGAGGACGGCGGGGGTGTTCAACGGACCACCGCCTGGCCGCTGGCGCTAACCGCCATTTGCCTGATCGTTTATGCCAGCCTGTATCCCTTCACCGAATGGCGTGACCAGGGCATATCGCCTTTTCGCTATTTAGGCGCGCCGCTGCCGCAGTACTGGACTGGTTTTGACGTGGCGGCTAACGTGGTGGGCTACGCGCCACTGGGTTTTTTGCTGGCCCTGTCGGCGCTGCGCAGCCGCCGACTGCCCTGGGCCGTCACAGGTGCGGTCTTTGGCGCTGCGGTGCTTAGCCTGACGATGGAGACGCTGCAGAGCTATTTGCCTTCGCGCGTCCCATCCAATGTGGATCTGGCGCTCAATACCACGGGCGCATGGCTGGGGGCTTGCTGCGCCTGGGCGCTGGAAGAAGCGGGTGTCGTCGATCAATGGAGCCGTATTCGCGCACGCTGGTTTGCTACAGAGGCGCGCGGCGCTCTGGTGTTGCTGGCGCTGTGGCCGGTGGCGCTGCTGTTTCCGGCGGCGGTGCCGCTGGGTTTGGGGCAGGTCTTCGAGCGGCTGGAGGCGGCGCTGGCCGATGCATTGGCCAACAGCCCCTTCCTGGAATGGATGCCAATGCGCGACCTTGAGCTGCAGCCGCTGGTGCCGCTGACCGAGGTGGTTTGTGTGGCTCTGGGCATGCTGGTGCCGTGTCTGCTGGCCTACGGGGTGGTGCGTACGCTGTGGCAGCGGCTGGCTTTTGCCGCAACTATTTTTCTGGCTGGGATAGCGGCTTCCGCCTTGTCGGCAGCGCTCAGCTATGGACCGGAGCATGCGTGGGCCTGGCTGGAGTTGCCGGTTCAGGTGGGTCTGGTGCTGGGGGCTTTTCTGGCGCTGGTGTTACTGGTCTTGCCACGCCGAGGTGCTGCGGCTCTGGCGCTCTTGGGCCTGGCCACCAATCTGGGCCTGCTGAATCAGGCACCGGTTGATCCGTATTTTGCGCAGACCCTGCAGACCTGGGAACAGGGCCGATTCATCCGCTTTCATGGCGTGGTGCAGTGGCTGGGCTGGCTGTGGCCGTATGCTGCGATGGTCTATGTCGTTGTAAGGCTATCTGGCCGGGAGCGGGTTGACAGGGCTGAAAAGTAAAATCGGAGCATGAATTCAAAAGCATCCCACACCGTGGCCGACGTGGACCCGTTGGCCGCTGCCTCTTACTATGAACGGCATATTTTTTTCTGCCTGAACGAGCGCAAGGGCGGCGAAGAATGCTGCGCCCACCACCGCGCCCAGGACGGGTTCGACCGCTGCAAATCGCAAGTCAAGGCGGCGGGGCTGTCGGGGCCGGGCAAAGTGCGAGTCAACAAAGCGGGCTGCCTTGACCGCTGTGCGGGCGGGCCAGTAGCCGTGGTGTACCCGGAAGCGGTCTGGTACACCTACGTAGATGCCAGCGACATAGATGAAATTGTCGAGTCGCACCTTAAAAACGGCCAGGTGGTGACGCGGTTGTTGACGCCAACGAACGTCGGGCGCTGAACGGGCCGAACCGGCTCAGGCGTCGATGGGCGATAGATTAAGAGTGTTTTAGCCCTCTAGCCCAAGTAAAATGTGCATGAGAAGCTATTACTTTTATAGCACTTCAATTAGTGATGCGCCAACCCAAAAAGAAGAAAGAAGAGTTTGTTTGTGAATTCCCAGACTTTGAAGTCCAGCATTGAGGGACCCACGGGCGCGCTTGAAATCGCTGTCGATGCGCCGGTAGCCGTGTCGCGCGGCGTGGCGGTCATCGCGCATCCGCACCCGCTTTTTGCCGGCACCATGGACAACAAGGTCGTGCAGACCCTGGCCCGGGCCTTTGTTCAGTGCGGCTGGACGGCGCTGCGCTTTAATTTTCGCGGCGTGGGCGCCAGCGCTGGCACGCACGATGAAGGCCGAGGCGAGCTGGATGACTTCCTGGCGGTGGTGGCACATGCCGAGTCGCTGCAGAAAGATGGCGGCGCCGGACCTGCGCTGGCGCTGGCCGGCTTTTCATTTGGCGCCTACGTCACCACGCACGCGTTCGAGCACCTGCACAGGGCCCGCAGCATCGACAAACTCGTGCTGGTCGGCACCAGTGTCAGCCGCGCGCCGGCCGCGCCGATTGACGCGGCTGCTCACTTGAAAACCCTGGTCATTCACGGCGAGCAAGACGACACCGTGCTGCTGAAAGACGTGTTGGACTGGGCGCGTCCGCAGGCACTTCCTGTTACGGTTGTCCCGGGGGGTGCGCATTTCTTTCATGGACAATTGCCGCTGCTGAAAAACCTGGTGATTCGTCATCTGTCTTCTTCGATGCCGACCTGATTGAATTGTTGATTTCGTCGCTGATTCAGGCGGTTCTTTTTAGTTTTTTACCCGAGTCACTGTCGTGACTCCACACCCCGACATGCAAAGTTCACTTAAGGCCGCCAGCGGTCTGCGCCGCCTCGTTGGCAGCACGCTACTCTTAGTCTCTGTTTTCTCCGCTGCGGCTTTCGCGCAGGCACCGCAGGTGCCAGAAATCGCCGCACGCTCTTATCTGCTGCTCGACGTTACGGCGAACCAAATTCTGGCCGCCAAAGACATTGATTCGCCGGTAGAGCCGGCCTCGCTGACCAAGCTGATGACCGAATACCTGGTGTTCGATGCGCTGCGATCACTAAAAATCGTTTTGAAGCAGACTTTTGGCGTCAGCGAGCGCGCCTGGAAGATGCCCGGCTCGCGCATGTTCATCGACCCGAAAATGCAGGTGCCGGTCGAAGACCTGATCAAGGGCATGGTCGTGCAGTCAGGCAATGACGCCACCATGGCACTGGCCGAAGGCGTGGGGGGCACTGCCGAGCAGTTCGTCAAGATGATGAACGAGCAGGCCAAAGCGCTGGGCATGAAGTCAACCGGCTACAAGAACCCGGAAGGACTGACTGAGCCGGGGCACACGACCACGGCGCGCGACCTGAGCATTTTGTCGGTGCGGCTGATGAATGATTTTCCCGAATATATGAGCACGTCTGCCCTGAAGAAGTACCGTTACCCGGGCACGCCTGCCGCCAACGACACCAACCGCAATACGCTGCTGTTTCGAGACCCGACAGTGGACGGCCTGAAAACCGGGCACACCAACGCGGCCGGTTACTGCATGATCGCCACGGCCAAGCGCGACTTCCCGAATCTGGGCACCGGCGGGGCGCCGGGCAGCCGGCGCCTGTTGGCGATTGTGCTGGGTGCCTCAAGCGAAAATGCGCGCGCCAACGAATCGCAAAAGCTGCTCAATTGGGGTTACACCGCGTATGAGGCGGTCAAGCTTTTTGATGCCGGCCAGGCGGTCGTCACGCCGTCGGTGTGGAAGGGCAAATCCCCCACGGTCAAGATTGGCCGGCCGCAGGCGATTGTGGTGGCGGTGGCGGCCGGCAGCGCCCCAAAAGTCAAAACGCAGGTGGCGCGGCCTGATCCGCTGGTGGCGCCGTTCGTCAAGGGTCAGGCCATGGGCACGCTGAAGGTCATGCTGGGCGACAACCCGACGCCAGTGGCGGAGGTGCCGCTAGTGGCGCTGGAGGCAGTTGAGGAAGCCGGCATTCTGGGCCGGGCCTGGGACTCTATCCGGCTGTGGATTAAGTAGGGACAGAGGCACAACCAGGCGTACCCAGAGCTGTCGGTGCCTTCCTTTATTGCCGGCGGAGTTTGAATCTGGGGTACGCGCCTACATTGCCGATGGCAAAAAGCCGCGGTTTTTGATCAGAACGGTAACTTCAATCTCCTGATTACACGCCGCCCGTTGAGCTGTTAGCCGATCCGGTTTATACTCGAAAGCTTTTCCGCTTTTGCAGCGGGGAGTTTGAGGCCGTGTTTGCGGCAAGTTTCCGGCCGCAATTGCGGCAAATAGTTTTCAGACGTTTAGGGACGTTTTTCCAATGCCAACCATCAATCAGTTAGTCCGTCAGGGGCGCGCGGTCGAAAAGATCAAGTCCAAAAGCCCTGCGATGGAAAATTCACCACAGCGCCGTGGCGTATGCACCCGCGTCTACACGACGACGCCAAAAAAACCAAACTCTGCCCTGCGTAAAGTCGCCAAAGTGCGCCTGACCAACGGGTTCGAGATCATTTCCTACATCGGCGGCGAAGGCCACAACCTGCAGGAACACAGCGTGGTGCTGGTTCGTGGCGGTCGTGTCAAGGACTTGCCCGGTGTGCGATACCACATCGTGCGTGGTTCGCTCGACTTGCAAGGCGTGAAAGACCGCAAGCAGTCGCGCTCCAAGTACGGTGCGAAAAAGCCAAAGGCCAAGTAAGCCCCGGTCGGTTCGGACTCCTTGTCCGCGCCAGAAGAGCTTGTCACATTGATCTGTGAGAATCTTTTCAAAAAATGGTGTTTGACTCACCCTGGCAGGTGTTTTCAAGCGAAGTGACCCAAGCGCAAATTGTTGCGCCGGTTGAGTAAGTGAGGGCTTGTGT
>JANPFZ010000142.1:0-1989 GCA_031423655.1 Polaromonas sp. | reverse complement strand
TGACACTGGCCCTGCCCGAACAGCCAGTCCACTGGACGGGAATTGCGCAGCTTCTTTCGGCATCTGGAGCACAGTTGCGACTGGACCTTTTAGCTGGTGTTACAGCGGCAGCACTGGTCCGGTTGGCGATGGCGTTGCGCGATGCCGATATCGAGTCGGAATCGGTCGCAGTATTTCCAGGTACGCTATCGGCACTCACGGCTGCACGGCTTGCCTTTCCCGCCAGCGCCCTCGGCAGCGGTACACCACACTTTTTTGCCCAGTTCAACCGTATGGATGACGTGGGCCCAACAGATTTCCTCGGCTTCACTATTTGCTCTATCGTGCACAGCGCTGAAGACGCTGCGCCCATGGCCGGCCTGCAAAGTCTCCCGTCGTTGTTGGCGACCGCACGCGTACGGTATCCGGGGCGCGCGCTGCGCATCGGCCCCAGCAGCCTGGGCGCCCGCAGCAGCCCACTGGGCAAGCAATTCGCATCGGACGGCACGCGTCGTATCGCACTGGCAGCGCGCGATCCGCGTCCCCGTGGTCTGTTCGGCACCGCCTGGCTGTTAGGTCACGTCACTCAGGCAGCGCGGGCCGACGCTGAGGCCGTGAGCGTGATGAGCCTGCGCGGGGATGCCGGGGTCTTGGACGAAGCTATCGATGGACGTCTGCGACGGCACCCCACCTTCTTCGTGCTGGCGCAACTTGCCCGATTGAAGCGCCTGCAGGCCGTGACCGTGTCGAACCTCGCGGGTGTTGCGGCGCTGGCAGGCGCATGCGACGGCCGCGATGACTGGCTGATCGCCAACCTCACAAGCCAAACAGTGGACCTGACCGTTGGCGACGCCATGCCAGCCCGCGTCATGGATACGGCTGCCTGGCAGGCCTATGTCAGCGGCCAGGCCGAATCACCCTGGCGGGTGCTCCGTGTGAAGCACGCGGGTGTCATGCAACTCGACGCATTCGCCATCGCACTCAAGTAAAGCATCCTCAAGGCCGCCAGGTAGCAGATTTCTACACTGCGGGTTTGCATCTTTAAGGACGATTGCCACACTGCGATACTGCAAGGGGCAACCGGACTTCCCGACATGCTACCTGACATAGACTCCCTGGCTTTGTTTGTTCGAGCCGCCGAACTGCGCAGCCTGACCAAGGCAGCCGAAGCCTCCCACATCGGCCTGGCCGCCGCAAGCCGCCGCATGGCACTGCTTGAGCACCGTTTCAAGACGACGCTACTCGAACGTTCGTCCAGGGGTGTCGAAGTGACGCCTGCCGGTGCTTCGCTGCTGCCACATGCGAAGGCCCTTCTGGTCGAGATGAACCACATGCAGGCGGAAATGCGTGACCATGCCCACGGCCGCAAGGGCTCGCTCCGCATTCTCGCGAACACATCAGTCATGACCGAATCCCTGCCCGATGACCTGGCCGCGTTTGGGCGGGTGAGCCCGGATGTACGGCTGGTGGTCGAGGAGCGCTGGAGCCGTGAAATCGTGCCGGCGCTGCTGGCGGCTGAGGCCGATCTGGGCATCGTCGTCGAGGGCATCAGCACGGAGGGCCTGGACACTTTCGTTTACTGCACCGACCGCGTGGCGGTGGTGATGAAACCGGACCATCCGCTGGCAGCCGTGCCGCAAATGAAATTTACCGATGTACTGGAGGATGAGTTGATCGCACTGGAGGGCGGCTCGTCAATGATGCGCCTGTTGGCCGAGCAGGCTGTGATTGCCGAACGCACGATGCAACTGCGCGTTCAGGTCCGCAGCTTTGAAGCTGTTTGCCGAATGGTAGACGCGGGCCTGGGCCTTGGGCTGCTGCCCTATCAGGCCGCCAACGTGTTGGGCAAGGGCCTGGGCCTGGTGGTGCGCCCACTTACCGAAGAATGGGCCGAGCGACGCATGCTGTTGTGTGTAAAGAAAGACCGATCCGGCAATACCTCGCTGGCCAAACTGCTTGACTTCCTGAGCGCGCGATACCAGACACTCGTTTAGGCGCGTCGTTGCGCCC
>JANPFZ010000141.1:0-1926 GCA_031423655.1 Polaromonas sp. | reverse complement strand
AGGAGCTCGATTTCCAAATTGCGAAATCAGTCCCAAGAAATCCCGCTCACGCGGATAGCAAGACCTGATTTGCCGACCAATATTTCAGCAGCCTGCTAGGCAACCAGCACAAGTCTTGTTTCGATGTGCTGCTAACGCACGCAAGGGAAGGCTTTTTCCATTGCAAAAAGGATAAGTACCGAATTGGGCATATGTCGTTCTGCCGGGTTTTCTTGGAGATACTTGTACACAACGTCATGTGCTTGCATGTAAGTCATCGTTTCCGGTATGCAGTATGGATATCGGGGTTTCAAATTAGTATCCTCTCTTCCATTTTTCTGCTTAGAGCCGATTCCATAACCAACTAGAAGGCCCGCAGAGACGCCGTTTACATAAAGTAGTGCTTCAAGCCGACTGTTTTGTGAGCTCATAGCATTGAATAATTCGTTGCCATCTCGATATGCCAATGCTTGAAGCGGCAATGTCATTATTAACATTGCAAGCACGCTTTTCAAAAATTTCATTCAACACCTCGGTTAATACAATCACCTAATTCAATCGTTTTAAGCGAAGACGTGGCTCAACGGTTTGAATATCCAACGTCTTGAAATCAAACAAACCCGATCACGGATCATGCGCTTTTGCCAAATCCTACGACCTCAGCCCAGCGCCCGCCTCGCGATATAACCCGACCTCGACTCGCCCGCCGCTTTGGCCGCCTGATCAATTCGCCGGAGCACGCGCGATGGCAGGGTGATGTTGATGCGTTCGGCTTTGTCAGACAGCGAAGCGATGTCAATCGTGACCAGCCCCCAAGTCCAACCCTTGAATTCACGCTCGCGCTGGTGCTCGGCCAGGGGCTTGGGGTCGGGTACGGCCATGCCGTCGTCGATGGCGACTTCGAGCCACAACTCAATCGCCTCCTTGGCGTTTTCCATGGCTTCGTCCAGGGTATCGCCGGCTGAAAAGCAGCCAGGCAGATCGGGCACCACGACGCCGTACACTTCAGTCGAGGTGCCTGTTTCAATGGCAATGGGGTAGTGCATAACAAGCTCCTTTCGCTAAATCACTTAACTTCATTCAAATCGGTTTGCTTCAGTAGCTTGTGCATAAGTCCCGCGCCCAAATCCTTGCGTGGGTGCGGCACCGTCACGTGACCGGGGCGGTCTGGATGGACATACACATGGTGCGACCCTTTCACACCGCGCAAAACCCAACCGGCTTTGAGCATGCGTTTGATGAGTTCTACGCTGGTCATTTATGTGTATTATGCACACGTTTTAACCCAAAGTGGTGGCAGCAAGTGGCGTTGCCAAAGCTTTTCGACTTACCTAAAAGTTGCGCAGGCCCTCACCACCCCACGGGCACAATGGCTTGAATGACCCCAACCCCCGCCACGAACACCCGCCTGCCCGCCGGCGTCTGGGCGCTCGGCTTCGTCAGTCTGTTGATGGATGTTTCTTCGGAAATGATTCATAGCCTGCTGCCGGTTTTCATGGTGACGGTGCTGGGCACCAGCATGTGGGCGATTGGGCTGATCGAAGGCGCGGCTGAGGCCACGGCGATGATCGTGAAGGTATTCTCCGGCGTGCTGAGCGATTGGTGGGGCAAACGCAAGCCGCTGGCGCTGCTGGGTTACGGCCTGGGCGCGGCGTCGAAACCGTTGTTTGCGCTGGCGACGACCACTGGCATGGTGCTGACGGCGCGGCTGACGGACCGCATTGGCAAAGGCATTCGCGGCGCGCCGCGTGATGCGCTGGTGGCCGATATTGCACCGCCCGGCATGCGCGGCGCGGCCTTCGGCTTGCGGCAGTCGCTGGACACCGTGGGCGCTTTCCTCGGGCCGCTGGTGGCCATGGGGCTGATGCTACTGTGGGCGAATGATTTCCGGGCGATCTTCTGGGTCGCGGTGGTGCCGGGGTTTATGGCGGTGGCGCTGCTGCTGTT
>JANPFZ010000140.1:0-7292 GCA_031423655.1 Polaromonas sp. | reverse complement strand
CATTGAAGTTCACAAAGACTGCCTGACCGCTGGCGGTGAATCTGTCATCGGCGGCTGGACCACGGCCAGCCTGCGCCAGGCCCGCCTTTATAACGGCAAGCCAGACTCGGGCAACAACAATTCGACCAAACAGGGTGGTGCATGGGTGCAGGTGTCCCGTCTGGGTAACCCGCTGGTCAACGAACTGGTGATTGGCTTGCCTGATAAAGACAAGTTCAATGCGTCCAGCCCGAAAGATGACGGCCAGTTTCTGAAGTATGTGTCGAACCCGACGCTGCCAGCCTTGCTCGGTATCGTGCTTGCAGGCGATGCGAAAGCCGTGGCGCCTATCAATCTGCCACGTACCGATCTGCTGACGACGTTCCTGACAGGTATCACCGGCGTCAACAAGCCGGCAACCAACCCGAAGCCGTCTGAAATGTTGCGCCTGAACACGGCCGTTGCCGCAGTGCCTTTCGCCGCGCAAAACCGCTTGGGTGTTGCAGGTAATGCTTTGACACCGGGTGGTACCGACAACGCCGGTTTCCCGAACGGACGCCGTCCGAAAGACGACGTGACCGACATTGCGCTGGTAGCCATGGTTGGCGGCCTGTGCGCCATCAACGGCACGGGCGATGCGCTCAAGCTGAACTCGGTGCCCGGCACTTCGCTGACCTCGAAATGCGATGGCACGGCCTTGACTTCATTGATGGCAGCAAGCGGCCCGAACGGCCTGCCGAATGCCGCCAACATCCACGACGCGGTTGACCAGGCCACGGTTCCCTTCCTGCCTGCCTTCCCCTACCTGAACACGCCGAACGCCGGCGCGACCAATTGAGCGCCTGGCTCTCAAGGAAACATCATGAACAAACTCAATACGATCCCTACGATCAACACGAGTAGCGGGAAGTGGCTGCTGGCCGCTGCGCTCAGCGTGTCGCTGCTGGCCGGTTGCGGCTCGGGTGGCGGCGACGGTGAATCTACCCAGGCACGCGGCATCGACCAGAACGTCAGTGACCTGATTGCCTACATGAAAGGTCTGATCGCTGCGGACGAAAACAGCGATGTGGTTGACATCAATCCGCTGACGCTCGCAGTTGATGAAGCGGGAGACCCGGCGCCGCTGTAGCATTCCGTCTGGAATATTTCCACGCCCCCGGCCCGGCAAACTGCGAACCAGTTTGCCGGGCTTTTTTGTGGCCTGAATACCTTGCTGACTCGATGAAAGCGAGGCTGCTGCAAGTATCAACTTGCTATAAAAAAAATAGCTTCTTGCGCAAGATTTACGTGGGCTGCAAGCCGATTTGACCTGGATATTGGTAACTCTCAGCCTCGTTTTACTCCTTCCCCTTTTGGGGGAAGGTAGGGATGGGGGATGGCGGTGGTCGAACGCCAGCTGTCTGTATTGCGCGGGCATGGCTGGACGATGCCAAGTGCGGCTTGGCGCCCGCCGGATTTGGAGCCCGGGCAGGCCCCTATTCCATCCTTTCCCCTAAGGCGGGAAGGGGCCGTGCGGATGCATCGACAGGGATCATCCGGCAAGCTGATTAGTCACGGATATTCATCGTGCATGAGCGCCTGAGCGCCCCGACGCTTCACGCTTTCAAGACACCAGCGCCAGCCAGTCGCAGCGCAGTCGCCCGCTTTCATGTGCACGCACCCGGGCATGCACATAAAGCTGCGGCGCCAGCACGCCCAACAGACAAAGGGGCAGGGCCCAGGGCGCGTCGAAGGTCAGGGCTGGCAGGCAGCCGATCCAGCCCATCAGCCACACGGTGAGCACCGCGTTCCACACCTCGCACTCGAGGGCATGCGTGCCGCGCTGCACGGCATGCCAGTCCTTGAGTTTCTTCAGTTGCACCAGCGTGAGTGGGCGCGCAAGGTGGTGTCGGGAAGGCTTGGCCATCACAAATCTCCGAAGCAGGCATCGAGGAAGATGCCTTCAATGTAAGTTTCATGAAAGCATCTGTCAACGGCCGGAACGGGTCCGAGTGGACTATTTCGCGGTAGGTCAATGCCGACAGTGGCCGCGAGGGCCGCTGGCTGGCGGGCGGACTTTAAACCGGGGCGCGACGGCGCCGTGGCACCACGCTCAGTTGCAGGTTGCTTTTGGCCGGGGTAGCGCCAATCGTGGTCTGCTGCGTTGGCAGGTCGATCAGCTGGTCGGCCTGCCAGACCTTGATCTGCGCGACTCCGTCGGGCAGGTCTTCAAAAACTGCCAGGCCGTCTGCGCCGGTTTTGGCGGCCCACGGTGATTCGCTGGCAAAGACATAGCCGCGCATGGAGCCGTGAATAAAGCAGCCCAGCAGCGTCGAGCCGATCACACCCGCCTTGTCGATTGAAATTTCGGTCGGCTTGGCTGGCTTGCCATCGGTTTTTCCCTCCAGCCGCAACTCGAAGCCGGCGTGCGTGGCATTGAACTGGCCCATGCCTGCGGGCGATGAACGAACGTGGTGGTCCCACGGGTCGTTGTTGATGAACTGGATTTTCGCGCCCACTGGCACCAGCGAAACCGCCGGGAGGAACTGCATCTTTTCCTGGGCAATGGTGACCTGCAACGGCAGCAGATTTTTCGGCAGCACGCTCTTGTTGGCAGGTGTGATGACGACCACCGCATCCATCACCGGCTTGCCGTCCTTGTCCACGACAGACACCGCCAGACTTCCGGCAGCAGCCCAGTTCCCAAGCGTGAGTGCCAGGGCAGCGAGTACAGTTTTTTTCATGATGCAGCCTTTACTCTTTTGGTGTGATGATGTCGCGGTTCATAGGCGCCAGCAGGGCGAGCATTTTGTTTTGTTCGCGGAAGGCAATGCCCCTGGCGTCCATGCTTTGCTGCAGCACTTCGACCAGCGCATGAAAGTCTGATTTTTTGATGTCCAGGTTGGCGTGCGAGCTTTTCATGTCGGCGCCCTTGTAAATGCAGGGTCCGCCGCTGAGCGCGCACAGCTGTTCAACGAGTTGTTCCTTCACCCGCTGCTGGTTGGCCGGTTTGAAATGCGGGCCGGTACGCGGGTCGGCCAGCAGCCGCGTCATGAAGTCGTCCATCAGCGCGACCAGACCGGGTTTTTCACCGAAGGACTGGTAGAGCTGGCCGGCAGGTGCCGATGTTTGCGCCAGCGCGGTGCCGGTTGCGAAAAGACTGGAGGCTGCAACGGCCAGGGAAGCCAAAGTGGTGAGGGTTTTTTTCATGGGATTTCTTTCATTTTTTTTGAAGAGGCGCTCAGAACGCGACTTGTGCCGACAGGTAATAGCCGGTCTGTTTGCGGCTGGCGGTGGTGGCTGGCACGATCACGCCCAGATCGACATAAGCCAGCGTGAGCGAGACATTTTTGTTGGGCGCCCAGGCAATGAAAACATCTTTCCAGTCGCCCGATCGCAAGCCATTGCCCAGGCCCGCCGCGCGGCCAGCTTGCTCGAGCCGGTTGCGCATGAAGCGGTACTCGGCGCCCACCACCACGTTTTTGCTCAGCAGATAAGCGACAGAAAACTCGGGCTGAACGCTGTAGCGGTTTTCATTGCCGCCCAATGTAGCGCCGTAGCCCAAAAGGCCGTTTTGATTGCCTTTGGTGGCTCGCAGCGTGCCGTTGACCAGCAGGCCCTGACCAAGAAAAAGTTTGGTCGCGCTGAGGTAAAAATCGACGCCGCTGCGTTTGGCGCCCAGCGCATCAAGCGTGCCGTCCAGCCCGGTGGAGGCCAGCGTTTTGTATTGAACGCCGACAGCCACCTGCGGCGTCAGGGTATCGCTGTCCAGCACCGCATCGCCCAGCACCCGGACCTTGGCACCGACGATGGTTTGCTTCAGGTGCAAGCCGGGCAAACCCAGGGCGGTTCCGGTTTCACGCGTGTTGAAGTCCTGCTGGGCGATGGACAGCTCGTAGCGGTCGTGTATGCCGACAGCGGCCCCCAGGATGTTCAGCCCGTAATCGCGCGTGCCGGCGTTGCTCAGGAAAGCCGAGCCGCCGATTTCCTCGTCGGTGGCGTTGCTGCCGATGACGGCCCAGGGCGTGAGGCCACCGCCAGCCGCGCCGTCGATGCTGCTGACGCCGCCGGTCAGCAACAGTTTGCCGGTTTCCGCCTGCGCAGCGGTACAAAGCAGCGCCGCAGCGGCCGCGAGAAAGGTTATGGCGAATTTTTTATTCATGGTGTGCGTCGGTAAAAGGGTGAGGGGCAGGGTGAGGGGGTGAGGGAATGAAGGGGTGAAGGGGTGAAGGTGAGAAATGATAAAACGTAAGCAGATGTTTTTGATACGAATCGGTTTCAGGTTTGGATTCAAGCGATGACTCGAAACACACAACCCGCCGCCGACTTCGTGACAAAGTTGGCGTTGCGGAACATCCGGGCTGGCAGAGGCTCCCGTACTACCCGCATCAGGAACAAGGACCAGGAAAGAACCCATGCACCCCTCATTCGGCGCGCCGCCACTGAAAATCAAGCGAACGCGGTTGGCTACGGCGGCCTTGCTGGTCGTGGCATGTGGCCTCGCAGCCGGGTTGGCCCGGGCGCAGGCAGCCGCCGCCCCGTCGCCAGCCGCAGGCGCACGCGTATGGACAAGCCCGGCTGCGGGTGATGCGCTGCGCGGAGCGGCGCTGTACCAAACCAGCTGCACCGCCTGCCACGCCATCGACAGCAACAAAGTGGGACCCGCGCATCGCGGCGTGATGGGGCGGCGTGTGGGCAGTCTGCCAGGCTACCGCTACTCCGACGAACTCGCGCGCTCGCGCCTGCGCTGGACGGCCCAGACGCTTAACCTGTGGCTGGAAGACCCCGAAGAACTGGTTGCCGGCCAGCGCATGGGCTTTCAGGTTGACAGCGCGCAGGAGCGCGCTGATTTGATCGCCTATCTGGCGACGCTGAAGTAAGCAAAGCCGGCTAGCTGCTGCCCCGCGCGCTATTCGGGACTTAAAACAGCTGGTCAGTTGCTATTAAATCCGTAGCTACCAGTGAATGTATTACCGGGGCTAAAGGGCTTTTTTGCTTGTAATCTCGGGTTTCTTCGGCCTTCTCGGCCTGGGCAGCTTGCGCCGCTGGCCACAGCGCGGAAGCACGCACACCCAGCAGGCGAAGCTTCTGGTTCAAGGGCACCCGCTTCAGGCACAGGCCGGCCACAGCACGGATTAATTTTCCGTCGGCAGTGCAGGTCGGCATCGTCTGGTCGCGTGTCGCAATTTTAAAATCGTCATAGCGCAATTTGATGCCGATGGTTTTGGCGACGTAGCCCTTGCGCTGCAGATCTTCGGCCAGTTTGGTACACAGCCGCGTGAAAATCTCGCCGAGTTCAGCCCTGTCGCGCACCGCATGCAGGTCACGGTCGAACGTTGTTTCGCGGCTCATGCTGACCGGCTCGCTGCTGGTTTCCACCGGACGGTCGTCGCGGCCCCAGGCGGCCTCAATCATCCACGCGCCGGTGGCCTTGCCGAAATGACTGATCAGAAAAGGCAGCTGCTGCGCCGCCAGTTTCCCGATGGTGCGAATGCCCAGACGCGCCAGCTTCTCGTCGGCCTTGGGGCCGATGCCGTTGATCTTGCGGCAGGCCAGCGGCCAGATTTTGCTTTGCAAGTCGTGCTCATGAAGAATCGAAATTCCATTGGGCTTGTTGAATTCGCTCGCCATCTTTGCCAGCAGCTTGTTGGGCGCCACGCCGACCGAGCAGGTCAGCTGCGTCGCCTCGAAGATGGCTTTTTGAATCAGCCGCGCCAGCACCCGGCCGCCGTCGCGCTGGCCGCCGGGTACGTCGGTGAAGTCGATATACACCTCGTCAACGCCGCGGTCTTGCATGCATGGTGCGATGTCAACAATCGTGGCTTTGAACAGCCGCGAGTATTTGCGCACTTCGTCAAAGTCAACCGGCAGCACGATGGCCTGCGGGCAAAGTTTGGCCGCCTTCATCATGCCCATCGCCGAGCCAACGCCGAACTGCCGGGCGGCATAGGTGGCGGTGGTGATGACGCCGCGGCCCAGGTAGTCTTTGAGCAGCGGAAACTCTTCGACCGGAATAAAGCGCAGCTCACGGCCTGCGTTGCCAGTGGCCAGAGCATCGTCAATCTTGCGCCGGCCGCCACCGATCACCACCGGCAAGCCCTTGAGCTGCGGGTAGCGCAGCAGCTCGACGGAGGCGTAGAACGCGTCCATATCAAGGTGCGCGATGCGGCGGATTTTCACGCATCGGTCAGCGGGGGAAGGGCTTGAAGCGGGGCTCACCCGTCAAGCATAGCGCGGCTACCCAAACGCGATGGCTCAGTAGGCACGCGCTCACAAAGTGCCATTCATTTGACCTACAGATTTTTATCGGGCGACTGCTGACGATAGCGAAAGTTGTTTTTTTAAAAGGACGTTTTCACTATGAATTTCATCACGACCGCCGACAAAACCAAGCTGTATTTCAAAGACTGGGGCGCGGGCCGCCCGGTCATCCTGATGCATGGCTGGCCTTTGTCGTCTGACAGCTGGGACGACCAGGCTATGGCGATTGCCGATGCCGGTTTCCGCACCATCGCCTATGACCGTCGTGGCTTCGGCCGGTCGTCGCAGCCGGGCAGCGGGTATGACTACGACACACTGGCCGATGACCTCGCCACGGTGATCGAGCAGACCGGTGCGCAGGATGCGGTGCTGGTGGGGTTTTCAATGGGCGGCGGCGAGGTGGCGCGCTACATGTCGCGCCATGGCGGCAAGTCGGTCAACAAAGCGGTGCTGGTTTCTTCAGTCGTGCCCTTTATGCTGAAAACCAGTGACAACCCGCAGGGTACTGACGAGTCGGTGTTCGCTGGAATGACCAAAGGCATGAAGGAAGACCGTGCCAAATTTTTTGGCAGTTTCTTCAAGGATTTTTTCGGTAACAGCATGCTGTCCAGCAGCGTCAGCGACGAGGTGATCGAGTGGGCGCGCAGCGTGTCGATGCAGGCAGGGCTCAATGCCACGCTGGGCTGCGCCAAAGCGTTTGCCACCACCGACTTCCGGCCTGATCTGGCGGCTTTCAAGGTGCCGACGCTGATCATTCACGGCACTGATGACAAGACCGTTCCCATCGACGCTTCCGGTCGTGCGGCGGCCAAGGGCATTGCGCAGTCAACGCTGATCGAATACGACGGCGCGCCGCACGGCCTGCAGGCGACGCATAAAGAGCGGCTAAGCAAAGATTTGCTGGACTTTATCCAAGGCTGACCCTGGGCGCATCAGAACGTGCCCGGCAGCAAGATGCGCTCGTCCACATTCTCGATATTGGTATGGCCGCAAAAAGCCATGGTGATATCGAGCTCTTTGTGAAGGATCTGCAGCGCCTTGGTGACACCGGCTTCACCCATGGCGCCCAAGCC
>JANPFZ010000139.1:0-18118 GCA_031423655.1 Polaromonas sp. | reverse complement strand
GAATTTCCGCCTTTTGAACCAACTACCCTAAAGCCGACGTCGGAGATTCGCCGGAATTGGACGTTTAACCGCCGCCAAATAGTTCACCCGTTGAAGAATGAGCACCGTCAGCGTGCTGCGCGGGACAATAAACCTGTGTCCCAAGCTTCAACCGTCCACATCAAATCTGCACCCTGGCCCCAAGCTCAATCACGCAGTTGTTGGGCAGCCTGAAAAAGCCCGCGACACTGCCCGAGTTGCGCGACATCACTGCGAAAAGCGCCTCGCGCCAGTGCGCCATGCCTGAGCCCTTGGTGGGGACAACGATTTCGCGGCTGAGAAAATAGGATGTCTCAAACAGGTTGATAAGCAGGCCCCGTGTTTTGCACAGCTCCAGCGCCTGCGGGATGTCGGGCGTGTTCTTGAAACCGTAGTTCACCTGCACTCTCCAGAAGCCGGGCGCCAGGGCCTGCACCTCGACGCGCTCTTCAAACGGTATCCACGGCACATCGCTGAACACCACGGTAAGAATCACGTTACGTTCGTGCAGCACCTGGTTGTGTTTCAGGTTGTGCATCAGGGCCTGTGGCACGGTATCAGGGTTGGCGACGGCGTACACGGCGGTGCGCGATACACGGTGCACGCCGTGCGCCGCCAGCCCTGAAATAAAAGGCAGCAGCTCGGGGTCGTCCTGGCGGATGCTGTCCAGCAGCAGCTCGCGCCCCCGTCTCCAGGTTGCCATGACGACAAAGATGGCCATACCCAGCACCAGCGGAAACCACCCGCCCTGAAAAAACTTGATCGAGCAGGACACCACCAGCAACAGGTCCAGCGCGAGAAACACACCCGTGGAAGCAAGCGCCAGAGGCAGCGGGTAATTCCAACCATGCCGGATCACGAAGAAGGTCAGCATCGTGGTGATGAGCATGGTCACCGTCACCGCAATTCCGTAAGCCGCAGCCATGGCGGAAGAGCTTCCAAAGCCCACCACCGCAAGCAACACCGCAACCAGCAATATCCAGTTCACCGCCGGTATGTAAATTTGCCCTGCCTCTTTGGCAGAGGTGTATTGCACAGACATGCGCGGCAGCAGACCAAGCTGCACCGCCTGCTTGGTCATCGAATACGCGCCAGAGATCACCGCCTGCGACGCAATCACGGTGGCCAGGGTTGCAAGCACCACGGCAGGGATCAGCCATGCCGATGGAAAGAGGCGATAAAAAGGGTTTTCCAGCGCGGCCGGATCCCGCATCAAGAGCGCGCCCTGCCCCATGTAATTGAGGGCCAGCGCCGGCAGCGCCAGCCCGCTCCACGCGATCCGGATCGGGCGTTTTCCGAAATGCCCCATGTCTGCGTAGAGCGCCTCGGCTCCGGTGAAAGCCAGCACGATCGCGCCCACCGCAACAAACATGTGCCAACCTTGAGAAATCAGGAAACGCAATGCGTTCAAGGGGTTCAGCGCGGCCAAAATGGCGGGCTCGCGCATGATCTCCAAGGCACCTGTGTAAGCCAATACGCCAAACCACAACACGATTACCGGGCCGAACATCTTTCCGACCAGGGCGGTACCGAAGCGCTGCATGGCAAAAAGCCCGATCAGCACCACCGCGCAGATCGGGAGCACATAGGGTTTGAGGGTAGGCGTCACCACCTCCAGACCCTCTACGGCGCTAAGCACCGAGATCGCCGGGGTGATGACACTGTCGCCGTAAAACAGCGCTGCGCCAAACACGCCCATCAGCAGCAGGACGGTGCGGCTGTGGGGTGTCTTACCGGCCGCCTTAGCTGCAAGCGCGGTCAGCGCCATGATGCCGCCCTCGCCCCGGTTGTCCGCCCGCAGGATGAGCAGGATGTACTTCAGCGAAACAACCATCATGAGGCCCCAGAAGATCACCGACACCGCGCCAATCAGGTGCGCCGCATCCAGCGGTATGCCGGTGGCCGGACTGAATATCTCTTTCATGGTGTACAGCGGGCTGGTGCCGATGTCGCCATACACCACGCCCAGGGCGCCCAGTGTGAGGGCAGCAAGGCCTTCGCGGCCGGCAGTCTTGTTCATAAAAAAATCTGGAAAGTGGACATGCGACCACTGTCGCGGCGGACGCATCAGGAACGCATAAGGAGCGGCCCAGTCAGACCGCCGCGAGCCGGTAACCCACGCCGGTCTCGGTGAGCAGATGTCTCGGCTCGGCGGGCTCGCGTTCGATCTTGGAACGCAATTGCGCCATGTAGAGCCGCAGGTAATGGATGTGCTCGGTAAACTCCGCCCCCCAGACGTCGGTGAGCAATTGCCGGTGCGTGACGACCAGCCCTGCGTTGCGCACAAGCCGCGCCAGCAGCTTGAACTCTGTCGGTGTGAGGTGCAATGTCTCGCCCCGGCACTGGACCACATGCAGCTTGAGGTCTATGCGCAGATCGTCGAGCTCGTGCACCGTGACGGCGGCGGCCAGCGCGGTACCGCGATGCCGAAGCGCCACCCTGATGCGCGCCAGCAGCTCACCAACGCTAAACGGTTTGGTCAGGTAATCATCCGCCCCGGCGTCCAGTAGCTGGATTTTTTGCGCCTCCTGATGCCGGGCAGACACCACCAGGATGGGAAGCGAATGCGACTTTCGTACCTGGCGCACCAGTTCGATGCCGTCCCCGTCGGGCAGACCCAGGTCCAGCACGATGACGTCCGGTTGTTTGTGACGCAGCAGCGCGCCCGCCTCGCTGACCGACACCGCGGTCTGCACCTCAAAGCCTTCGACCGAAAGCGCGGACTGCATCAGAGCGCGCAGGTCGCGGTCGTCCTCAACTACGAGCACGCGCAGGGTCATGCCGGTACATCCTCCGGCTGCAGGGCCTCAATCGGCAAGGTCAGGCTGAAGCAGCTTCCCCCACCACCGCGCGGCCTAAGGCGAAGCGTGCCGCCGTGCGCCTGTGCCACGGCCCGGCACAACGCCAGACCCAAACCTGAACCATGCTGGCCGGACTGGTCGCTGCGCGAGTAGGGCTCGAAGATCGTGGCGAATTTTTCCCTGGGGATTCCGGGACCCCTGTCCTTGACTGAAACCAGCAGCTCATTGCCTTGAGCGCTCACGGTCAGGTCAACCGCCCGCGCGGTGTACTTGAGCGCGTTGTCCAGCAGGTTTTCGATCAGTTGCGCCAGCAGCACCGGGTCGGCCTTGATCAGTGGCAACCCTTTCGGCACGCTGGACCTGATGCGGCGTTCAGGGTCACGCCTGCGCACGCGGGCCAGCACCGCGCCAACGATTTCCTCGATCGATTCCCAGCCGCGCTGCAGGTCTTCTGCAGAATTTGCCAGCCGCACCAGCTGCAGGGTATTTTCAGTCACAGTGGACAGGTAGGTGGCCTCGCTGACGATGCTTTCGACCAGGCGATCCTGCTCTGCCACATTGAGCTTTTCGCGCTGCGTCTGAAGCGATGAAGCGGCGCCGACGACCGCCGCCAGCGGCGTGCGCAGGTCATGTGAAATTGCCGCTAGAAAAGTATTTTGTATTTGCTGGCGCTGTACTTCACCCTGCGCCGCCAGCATGCCCGAGGCAAGCCGCAGGCGCCATAGGGCTTGCGCAAGCAGTGCGCACAGGGCCTGCGCGTGCTCCCTGCCGCTGGTGTCCGCAGCCAGCGCGGGTCGCACGCACGCAGCGCCGTTCATCCGGCCTTTTTCGCCCAGCGGCAGATACCATGCGTTCAGCCCCGGCCAGCGTCCGGTGCCCGGGCCCAGCACAGCCGCCTCTCGCATGCAGCAATTCATGCCATCCAGCATGGAGGCTTCAAGCTTGTGCCCTGACGGCAGTGCGCCATCAGGAGCGCAGGTCACCAGCACACACGGGCCATCGAAGGATTGGTTCAGCGCGTCCTGCCCAAGGTTCACGATCGACTGTTCGGAAGCTGCGGCAGAAAGGTCGCCGGTCAGCGTCTGGAGCTGGCGCGCCCGCTGCTCGTTGAGCCGGGCCACCGCAGTCTCGCGCCGCAGGCCGGCAGCCAGATGGCTGATGACCAGCGCCACCAGCAGCATGGTGAACAGGGCAATCAGGTGCTCACGGCTTTCCACCTCAAAAGTCCAGCGGGGCGGCACAAAAAAGAAGTTCAGCGCAGTTACCGCAGTAAGGGCGCAAACCACGGACTCCTTCCAGGCAAATAGATAGGAAACAATCACAACGGCCAGCAAATACAGCATGGCCTGGCTTGTCAGGGAGATATGACGCTCAAAGACCAGGCCGGCAGCAGTGGCCAAGACCAGAAGAAACGCGACGACGGCCCAGTCCCTGAGTGGGGTTTGCGGGCGGCCTGAATCTCCAGCTTTCATGATGGAGGCAGCGTACCACCCGGAGCATCAGGAATGCATTAGGGCCATCGGTACTTCGACGTGCACTCAATTGATGCCGTGTACCAGCGGTGGCGAATGTCTGCAGTCAGCCTAATGCGCCTGACAGTTAAATTTTGGAAAATGCGCCAGTGCTGCGTTTCGTGCCAGAGAGCGGACGTTTGTAATAGACCGCTTCTGGCCCGATAAGCCGACTCCCTCTTGAAATCGACCTCTAGCCCAATCATTACTTGCGTTATCAGCTATCTTTTCAATAGCGACCCCTGCAGATCGCCCTAGCGCGCTGCCACCTCAAACCGGAAAACTCCCGGGTCCCGAATCGGGTCCACATCGACGGGAATCGTGCTTTTCGGCGGGAAGCGCCCTTCGAGTAGCAGCCTGCTCAGCGGGTTTTCAATACGCTGCTGAATCGCGCGCTTTAGCGGCCGTGCGCCGAACACCGGGTCGAAGCCGACCTTGGCCAGTTCGGCAATCGCAGCCTCTGACACCTCCATCGTCAGGTCCATCTTCTGCAGCCGCGCCATCAGCACCTTGAGCTGGATGCGGGCAATCGATTCAATGTTTTTCGCGTCAAGGGCGTGAAACACCACCGTCTCGTCAATACGGTTCAAAAACTCGGGGCGAAAATAATTTTTAAGCTCGTCGGTCACGGCGTCCTTGATCTCTTCATACGGCTTGCCGACCATGGACTGGATGATGGGCGAGCCGATATTGCTGGTCATCACAATTACCGTGTTCTTGAAGTCCACCGTGCGGCCCTGGCCGTCGGTCAGGCGGCCATCGTCGAGCACCTGCAGCAGCACGTTGAACACATCGGGATGGGCTTTTTCCACCTCGTCGAGCAGCAACACGCTGTAGGGCTTGCGGCGCACGGCTTCGGTCAGGTGCCCGCCTTCTTCGTAGCCCACGTAGCCCGGCGGTGCGCCAATCAAACGGGCGACAGAATGCTTTTCCATGAACTCGCTCATGTCCACCCGGATCAGGTGATCTTCACTGTCAAACAAGAAGCCGGCCAGCGCCTTACAGAGCTCGGTTTTGCCAACGCCGGTGGGGCCGAGGAACAGGAAGGAACCCGTTGGGCGGTTCGGGTCGCTCAAACCCGAGCGCGAGCGCCGGATGGCGTTGGACACCGCAGCAATGGCTTCGGCCTGGCCCACCACTCGCTCGTGCAGCTTGCCTTCCATCAGCAGCAATTTATCGCGCTCACCTTGCATCAGTTTGCTGACCGGAATGCCGGTGGCG
This sequence comes from Polaromonas sp., assembly GCA_031423655.1. Classification (GTDB taxonomy): domain Bacteria; phylum Pseudomonadota; class Gammaproteobacteria; order Burkholderiales; family Burkholderiaceae_C; genus Polaromonas. Next base: position 12,567 of record JANPFZ010000139.1, on the reverse strand, counting down.
CGGGCAACGACCTCGGCAATTTCTTCGGCGCCGACTTGCGTGCGCAGCAGCTTGGGTGCGTTGCTCGTGGTCTTTTGCGCCTCGGTGTCCTGCGCTTCCTTCAAACGCTTTTTCAGGTCGGGCAGCTTGCCGTATTGCAGCTCGGCAACCTTGTTGAAATCGCCCTTGCGGGTGAATTCTTCAATCTGAAAATTGGTGCGGTCGATCTCTTCCATCACGTCTTTGGAACCCAGCGCCTGGGCTTTTTCTGCCTGCCAGATTTCATCCAGATCAGAGATTTCTTTTTGCAGCTTGATGATCTCTTGCTCAATCAAGCCGAAGCGCTTCTGTGACGACTCGTCTTTCTCGCGCCGCACGGCTTCGCGCTCGATCTGCAACTGGATCAGGCGGCGGTCAAGCCGGTCCATGACTTCGGGTTTGGAATCGCGTTCGATGGCGATTTTGCTGGCGGCTTCGTCGATCAGGTCGATCGCCTTGTCAGGCAAAAAACGATCCGTGACGTAGCGGTGGCTCAATTCAGCGGCAGCCACAATCGCCGGGTCGGTGATCTGCACGCCGTGGTGCAGTTCGTACTTTTCTTTCAGCCCGCGAAGAATGGCAATCGTCGCTTCAACGCTGGGCTCGTCGACCAGAATCTTCTGGAAGCGGCGTTCCAGCGCCGCGTCTTTTTCAATGTACTTGCGGTATTCGTCCAGCGTGGTCGCGCCGACGCAATGCAGCTCGCCGCGTGCCAGCGCGGGCTTGAGCATGTTGCCGGCGTCCATCGCACCCTCGGCCTTGCCGGCACCAACCATCGTATGCAGCTCGTCAATAAAAACGATGGTCTGGCCCTCGTCCTGAGCCAATTCCTTGAGCACTGTTTTCAGTCGCTCTTCGAATTCACCGCGAAATTTGGCACCGGCCAGCAAGGCGGCCATGTCCAGACTGAGCACGCGCTTGCCTTTCAGCGAATCGGGTACCTCGCCAGCCACGATGCGCTGCGCCAGGCCCTCGACAATTGCCGTTTTACCGACGCCGGGCTCACCAATCAGCACCGGGTTATTTTTGGTGCGGCGCTGCAGCACCTGAATCGCGCGGCGGATTTCGTCGTCGCGGCCGATCACCGGGTCCAGCTTGCCCATGCGGGCGCGCTCGGTCAAATCCATCGTGTATTTTTTTAGCGCCTCGCGCTGGCCTTCGGCGTCAGCGCTGTTGACGCCCTGCCCGCCGCGCACGGCGTCAATCGCGGTTTCCAGCGACTTGCGTGTCAGCCCGTTTTCGCGGGCGATCTTGCCGACATCCGCCTTGCTGTCGCTGACAGCCAATAAAAACAGCTCACCCGCAATGAACTGGTCGTTGCGCTTGATCGATTCTTTTTCAGTCGCTTGCAGCAGTTTGGCGAGCTCCGGTCCGACCGAAATCTGCTCTTGCCCCTGCACCTGCGGCAACTTTTTAACGGCAAGGTCTGCTGCCTGAGTCAGCCCGCTGACATTGACGCCCGCCCGCTCCAGCACGGCGCGCGGGCCATCGTCCTGGCGCAGCATGGCCAGCAGCAGGTGCGCAGGTTCGATGTAGCCGTTGTCATTACCCAGCGCGAGCGATTGCGCATCGCTCAGGGCTTCCTGAAATTTGGTGGTGAGTTTGTCTTGGCGCATGGGAAATATCTCCGGGTTTTCCGTCGTGCGCTCCAGTTTGGGCTGCGAACCTGATTTTCAAGCAATGCTGCTGCAGGCACCTTGCGGCGGATCAACTTCAGGCGTTTGATCAGGATTGCCCGGGCGCGTCTGGCGGGGCGTTGCCAGCCTCAATGCCCCATTTGGCCAGCGCTGCATCGTCACTGACCCGCGCATCGACCCAGCGCGCACCTTCAGGCGTTTCTTCCTTCTTCCAGAACGGCGCCTGGGTCTTAAGGTAGTCCATCAGAAACTCGCAGGCTTTAAAACTTTCGCCGCGATGCCTTGAGGTCACCGCCACCATCACCACCTGATCGAGCGGCTGCAGCAGGCCGACGCGGTGAATGACGCGCGCAGCAAAAATATCGAACCGCGTCATCGCCTCGTCAATCATGGCTTCGATGGCTTTTTCGGTCATGCCGGGGTAGTGCTCCAGCTCCATGCTCTGCACGTTGAGCCCATCATTGCGATCACGGACGGTGCCGACGAAACTGCAGACGGCGCCGACGCGTTTGTCGTTGGCGCGCAGGACATCAATCTCTTTTGCCAGGTCAAAGTCCAGCGTCTGAATCGATACCCGGGCCATTACCTCAGCCCCCAGTCACCGGCGGGAAAAAGGCCACTTCGCAGCCATCGGTCATCAGCGCAGATTCGTCGCTCATGACCTGATTGAGCGCCATGCGTACGGATTTTCCGCGCGCCAGCGCCTGCGCATGCCCTGAGCTGGCGAGCAGCAATTCATCACGCAAGGCAGACAGCGTGGTGGCGCTGGTGTCGCGCACCTCGCCGCCTTGCCCAATGGCTTCGCGGATCGATGCGAAATATTTGATCGTGACGTTCATGGCGGAGGCCTTCAGTAAAGCAAGGCGGAAAACGGAATGAACTGAACGGTGTCACCGCGCGCAATTGCCTGACCAGGCGGGTTGTCTAGCAGGCCGTCGCCCCAGACAGTTGAAGTCAGCACGCCCGAGCTCTGGTTCTCAAACAGGTCCAGTCCACCCGCCGCGTTCTGCCTGACACGCAGGAATTCACGACGTTTATCGGCTCTAGCCCAATCAAAATCTGCGCAAGCAGCTATTGATTTAATAGCAACATCGGTGACGCCCTGAAGGCTCAAAATAAAAGGCCTGACCAGCAGCAGGAAAGTGACGAAGCTGGAAACCGGGTTTCCGGGCAAGCCGATGAAATGCACCACTTTGTCGCTGGAACCCACTTTTCCATAGGCAAATGGCTTGCCGGGCTTGATGGCGATTTGCCACAGATTCAATTCGCCCAGCGCCCGCACCGCCGGCTTGATGTGGTCTTCTTCGCCAACGGAAACACCGCCGCTGGTCAGAATCAAATCATTCCCGGTGCTGGCTTTCTTGAGCGCTTCGATGGTGGCGTCCAGCCTGTCGGGGACGATGCCCATGTCGGTCACCTCACAACCCAGGCGCTGCAGCAGCGTGCGCAAAAAAAACCGGTTCGAGTTGTAAATTGCGCCGGGCAGCATGTCTTGCGGCAACACCTCACCGGGCATGACCAACTCGTCACCGGTCGAAAACAGCGCCACGCGCACGCGGCGCGCGACCTGCAATTGATCGAAACCGATGCTGGCAGCCAGCCCGAGCGAAGCCGGTCCCAGGCGCGTGCCCTCGCGCAGCACCACATCACCGGCTGCCACGTCTTCGCCACGGCGGCGAATGTGTTGCCCGAGCGGTGGAGCGACGCAAACGCGAACACTTGAACCAGCACCTTCACCAGCGCCGCTGCCGGCCTCAATCGCTGTGCAGTCTTCCTGCATCACAACCGCGTCAGCGCCGGGTGGAATAGGCGCGCCGGTGAAAATTCTCGCCGCAGAAAATGCTGCCAAGGGCTGCAACCCGCTGGCGCTGATGCCGGCCGGAATGCGCTGGCTGACCTGAAGGTCCGTGCTCGCATCAATGCAATCAGCAGAGCGCACCGCGTAGCCGTCCATCGCGCTGTTGTCGTTCGCAGGCACGTTCAGGCTGGCCGTGAGGTCTTGCGCCAGCACACGGCCGTCTGCGTCAAACGTGGACACCGATTCGCGGCCCGGCAACCGATGTGCATGCGCCAGCAATTCGGCCAGCGCTGCATCCAGCGCCTTGAGTGGTGCGCGGGCCGGGGTTTCAGTCGAAGGAGTCATGGCGAAATGTGATGACGTTTAAATTTCAATGCCGCAACAACGCCCAGCCTAGGCGTGTTGTTCAAACGAGTAGGCAAACCGCTGCTGATTTTTAACCAGGTAGTTGGCGACCGCCTGCGCATCGTTCAAATCCAGCACCGGGCGCAAGGTGGCGTACGGCAATTTCTCGGGCGCGTCGGTAGCGATGGCGACGATGAAGTCGTCATCCATGTAGCGCGGCGGTTTGCCCTCGTAGGTTTCGGTTGGCGCGCGCCAGACTTCAATTTTCAGCACGTCGCTGCTTTTGAAACCTTCGACCAGCACCCAGTCCACGCCGTCCCACAACTCGGCGATCAGCTGGTGCACCGTCATTTGCGACGGCTTTTCAAATTCACGCATCAGCGCCAGCCGGTTGCCCGAAGCGACTACGACCTCAAACGCGCCGGCGCTGCGGTGGCGGTAGGTGTCTTTGCCGGGCTGGTCAATGTCAAAACTGTGGTGCGCATGTTTGACGACGGACACGCGCAGGCCGCGACTTTTCAGTGCCGGAATCAGCTGCTCGACCAGCGTGGTCTTGCCCGAACCGGAGTATCCGGCGAATCCAACAACGTTCATGGTCACTCTTTCTGCATCACATTGTCGCTATTATTTTCATAGCCTCTTACGCAATATTCACCTGGGCTAGAGGCCGATTCAATGCACATTTTCGGCAATATAGCGTTTGATGGCTGCTGCATCGGCCGGTAGATTCACCACCCGCTTGGGAAGCGCCTCAATGCCATCGAACTTCTCAGGACGCGGCGGTGGTATGCCGATGGCTTCCTCAATCGTTTCGGCGAACTTGATCGGCAGGGCCGTCTCTAAAACAATCATAGGCACACCCGGCTGCATGTGCTGCCGCGCGACCTTGACGCCGTCGGCGGTGTGGGTGTCGATGATGGCGTCGAAACGCATATAGGTGTCAAGAATGGTGTCTATGCGGTCGGCGTGCGTGCTCTTTCCGCTGACAAATCCGTAGCGCGTGGCTGCATCTGCGAATGCCGCATCGCCGCTCAAATCGAAACGGCCGCGTTGATTGAGCTGGTCATGGAACAGCGATTTCGTTTTGCCCCCGTCGCGGCCCAGCAGATCAAAAACAAAACGTTCGAAGTTTGACGCCTTGGAAATATCCATCGACGGGCTCGACGTCTCGTGCGTATCGGCGCTGCCGCGAACGCGATACAGGCCGGTACGAAAGAACTCGTCGAGCACGTCGTTTTCGTTGGTGGCGACGACCAGCTTGTCGATGGGCAAGCCCATCATGCGAGCGACATGGCCGGCGCAGACGTTGCCGAAGTTGCCCGAGGGGACGGTGAAACTGACCCCCACGCTTGTCGCTTTCCGTACTGCGCTGCCCCCCGAGGGGGCTAATTTTCTTAGGGGCGGCCCGTCGGAAAATTGTCCAACACTATCCGACGTTGCTTGAAAATAGCCTGCAAAGTAATAAACCACCTGCGCCATCAACCTGGCCCAGTTGATTGAATTGACCGTACCAATCTTGTACCGCCGTTTGAATTCAAGATCGTTCGACACCGCCTTGACAATGTCCTGGCAGTCGTCAAACACGCCTTCAATGGCGATGTTGTGGATGTTCGCGTCTTGCAGGCTGAACATTTGCGCCTGCTGGAAGGCGCTCATGCGGCCCTTCGGCGATGTCATGAAAACACGCACGCCTTTTTTGCCGCGCATCGCGTATTCAGCGGCACTGCCGGTGTCGCCACTGGTGGCGCCCAGAATGTTCAGCTCTTCACCGCGCCGCGTCAGTTCGTACTCGAACAGGTTGCCAAGCAGCTGCATTGCCATGTCCTTGAAGGCCAGCGTCGGGCCATTGGACAGCGCTTCAAGATACAAGCCCGCCTCAAGCGGCCGCAACGGAACAATCTCTGCGGTGCCAAAAACCTCAGCCGTGTAGGTCTTGCGGCAAATGGCTTTGAGGTCAGCCGCAGGAATGTCGTCGATATAAAGCAAAAGAATTTCAAACGCCAGGTCAGCGTAAGGCAGCCTGCGCCATTTTTTGAGCATGGACTCATCGACTTGCGGATAGCTTTCAGGCAAATACAAGCCGCCGTCGGGCGCCAGGCCTTCGAGCAGGATTTCGCAGAATTTCCAGGGCGTTTTGTCGCCACGAGTAGAGAGATAGTTCATTTGTCAAACAGGCTACTGGTACGGGTTACCGGTTGCTGGGTGAGAGCAATCGAACCAGCGGGAAATAGGTTCGGAAACGTGCCTCATCGCGCGTTAAAACTGCCCACTTCATGGTTTCTGCCTGGGCACCGATATAAAAATCCGGGAGTATCATTTTTTGAGCACCTTTTTTCTGGCGATATTCCTCGAACGCTTGCGCTGCGCGCCATGCCGATGCGGGGTTGATATCGCTGTAAATGAGAGCCAGCGTCTCAAGCGTGCTGTCAAACAATGATCTGCTTTCGAATGACGGCGCGACTTCAGCATAAATTACGGCATTGATTCGCAAGCCCTCATTTTTGCAACTGTTCAAGGCCTCCACTGACCATTCATTCCAGCGCGCATCAAAATCGAACACATCAATGAGCACGCAACTGTCGACCAAAATCATCGCATGGCGTCCTTGCCACGGGTTTCACGCATGATTTCTTCTGTCGGGCGCTTGCGGATGCCGATTCCCAGAAACTGACGAAACGGGTTTTGCGCTTCGGGCGCACGAACGGCAAACATACGCACGCTGCCGTCTGGCAGGGGTTCGTAGTCCACGCTTTGCCCTGGCAAAACCTTCAGGTGCAGCCGAATCGCTTTGGGCACGGTGACCTGGCTTTTGACGGTTAGGGCATAGCTCATACAGACCTCAAAAAGTATTACCCTAAATTGTATTACTTTTAAGTTATTACGCCAGCTCTTCCTTGCGAATCCGCGTGATCGGCGCCAGCACCGTCGGCAGCGCCTGCATCTGCGCCAGCGCTTCGTTCATCTTTGCTTCCACGCAGTCGTGCGTGAGGATGATCAGGTCGGTTTGCGTGGAGCCCTCACCGCCGACTTCATCGGCTTCGCGCTGCAGCATCGCGTCAATGCTGATGTTGGCGGCGGCCAGAATACCGGTCACTTTGGCCAGCACGCCGGCTTCGTCGGCGACGTTCAGGCGCAGGTAATAACTGGTGACGACCTCGCCCATGCTAAGTACGGGCGTGTCGCTCATCGCGTCGGGCTGAAAGGCCAGGTGGGGCACGCGCTGCGCTGACTCGGCCGTGTGCAGGCGGGCGATGTCAACCAAGTCGGCAATCACGGCGCTGGCGGTGGGCTCGCTACCTGCACCTTTGCCGTAAAACAGCGTGGTTCCAACCGCATCACCATGCACCATGACCGCGTTCATGGCGCCTTCGACGTTGGCAATCAGGCGTTTGTTGGGCACCAGCGTGGGGTGTACGCGCAGCTCGATGCCCCGTGCTGTTTTTTTGGTGATACCGAGCAACTTGATGCGGTAGCCGAGTTGCTCTGCATATTTAATGTCTTGTGCGCCCAGTTTCGTGATGCCTTCGATGTAGGCCTTGTCGAACTGCACCGGCACGCCGAAGGCGATGGCTGACATCAGCGATGCCTTGTGCGCCGCGTCCACGCCTTCGATGTCGAAAGTCGGGTCAGCTTCGGCGTAGCCCAGGCGCTGCGCTTCTTTCAGCGCCACGTCAAAATCGAGCCCCTTGTCACGCATCTCGCTCAAGATGAAATTGGTGGTGCCGTTGATGATGCCGGCAATCCATTCAATGCGATTCGCCGTCAGGCCTTCACGCAGTGACTTGATGATGGGAATGCCGCCTGCCACCGCAGCTTCAAAAGCCACCATCACGCCCTTGCGATGCGCCGCCGAAAAGATCTCGGTGCCGTGGACGGCCAGCAAGGCCTTGTTGGCGGTCACCACATGCTTGCCCGCTTCGATGGCTTCCAGCACCAGTTGCTTCGCGATGCCGTATCCGCCTATCAGTTCGACCACGATATTGATCTCGGGATTGGCTATCACCGCTCTCGCGTCGGCCACGACCTTGACGCCAGGCCCCACCAAGGTTTGCGCACGCGCGGTATCCAGATCAGCCACCATCGCGATTTCAATACCGATGCCGGCACGGCGCAAAATTTCGTCGTGGTTGCGCTTGAGCACATTGAAAACGCCACCGCCCACGGTACCGATGCCCAGCAGGCCTACTTTGATTGATTTCATGTCATTCTTACAACAAAAACGGACGCTAGCCCAGGTAAATCATGTGCGAGCAGCTACTAATTTTATAGCGGCTGCAGCCGGGCGACTGTCGGTGCCGTGGTGACGGCGATAGCTTTCAAGGAATTTGGCAATGCGCCCGACCGCTTCACGCAGGTCGTCTTCATGCGGCAAAAACACGATGCGGAAATGATCGGGCGCAGGCCAGTTGAAGCCTGTGCCCTGCACCAGCATCACGCGGGTTTGTTTTAGCAGCTCCAGGAAAAACTGTCGGTCGTCGGCAATCGGATAGATGGCTGGATCAAGCCGCGGAAACATGTACAGCGCCGCCTGCGGTTTGACGCAGCTGACACCGGGAATCGCCGTGATCAGCTCGTAGGCCAGATCACGCTGCCGGCGCAGGCGCCCGCCTTCACCCGTCAGATCGTTGATGCTCTGGTAGCCGCCAAGCGCGGTCTGAATCGCCCACTGGCCGGGCACGTTCGAGCACAGCTTCATGTTCGACAGCATGTTCAGGCCTTCGATGTAGTCGCCGGCCCGGGTTTTGTCGCCTGACACCACCATCCAGCCGGCGCGGTAGCCGCAGGAGCGGTAGCTTTTGCTCAGCGAGTTGAAGGTTAGCGTCAGCACTTCGGTGGACAGACTGGCAAGCGCCGTGTGCTTCACGCCGTCATAAAGCACCTTGTCGTACACCTCGTCGGCCAGGATCACCAGACCATGCTCGCGCGCAATGTCGACGATCTCCATCAGCAAGGCGTCTGAATACAGCACGCCGGTGGGGTTGTTTGGGTTGATAACGACGATGCCCTTGGTGCGCGGCGTGATCTTGGCGCGGATGTCTTTGATATTGGGCATCCAGCCATTGGACTCGTCGCAAAGGTAATGCACCGGTGTGCCGCCCGACAGGCTGGTGGCCGCCGTCCACAGCGGGTAATCGGGCATCGGCAGCAGCAGTTCGTCGCCGTTGTCGAGCAGCGCGTTGGTGGCCATGGTGATCAGCTCGCTGGCGCCATTGCCAAGGTAAATATCATCAAGCGTGACAGCCGCAATACCCTGCTTTTGCGTCTCGTGCATGACGGCCTTTCGCGCCGCAAAAATGCCCTTGCTGTCAGAGTAGCCGGCCGAATTGGGCAGGTTGCGAATCATGTCCTGCTGAATTTCTTCCGGCGCGTCAAAGCCAAAAACGGCCAGGTTACCGAGGTTCAGCTTGATGATCTTCTGGCCCTCTTCTTCCATCTGCTTGGCCGCGTCCATGATCGGGCCGCGGATGTCATAAAGCACATTGGCGAGCTTGGCAGATTTGGTAATTGGTTTCATGCGGCGTTGTTGAGTTGGAATCCTTGCACAACCTGCTTTGGGCGGCGGCCTGCAACGTTGCGGGAGTGGCGCGGGAGTCAGACGCAAAGCAGACGGGAAATCAGACGGAATCTATAATTTGACCACATAAAACGGTAATTTCAGCCCGCGAATACGGTTGCCTGCGCTTGCCCCCACCCGCCGGTTACCTGACTAATAAATACCCATGAAACTTCAACCTGATCGCCTTGAGGTTCAGTCCATCCTCGGCTACGGACCTGGCTGGGTCGGGCTGGGCAGCATGGGCGTCGCGGAAAAAATCGAGCGCAGCATCGTGATCGGCTCACGAGGCGAAAAATTCGATTGGAATTGCAACCGCTTTGAGCAACTGAGTCCGGAACACTTTGCGCGACTGGCAGAAAGTCGCCCGGAGCTGGTGATTTTTGGCAGTGGTGAGCGCCTGCGCTTTGTCAAGCCGGCGCTGATGCGCACCCTGATCGAGCTGCGCATCGGCGTTGAAACCATGGACACGCTGGCGGCCTGCCGCACCTACAACATTCTGGCCGGCGAGGGTCGGCGGGTCATTGCAGCGCTGCTGATCGAAACCACAACCGGGGCCCCAGACAGCGCTTGTCCCCCTCCTCTTTCGGGTAAAATTTAGGGTTGCGCTTGGTAGCGCATCCGGCCGTCATGCCGGAAGCGTTGGCTAAGCCAGTACCAGACACAACTACTTTCTTCAGGGGCTAATTCAGTATGGCAGTCGTCGTTAATAAATTACTTCCCGAATTCGAAGCGAACGCCACCAGCGGCATCAGGGTTTCCAATCAGTCGCATATAGGCCATGTCGTGGTTCTTTACTTTTACCCGAAAGACAATACTCCCGGTTGCACTACAGAAGCCATGCAGTTCCGCGACCGCTACAAGGATTTCGTCAAAGCCGGTGCCACCGTATTTGGTGTTTCGCGTGACAACATGAAGTCGCATGACGAATTCAAATCAAAGCTTGAGCTGCCGTTTGAACTGATTGCCGACACCGAAGAAAAAATGTGCCACATGTTTGGCGTCGTCAAAAACAAAATCATGTACGGTAAAAAAGTCAAAGGCATAGAGCGCAGCACGTTCCTGATTGGTGCCGACGGCCTGCTGAAGGACGAATGGCGCGGGCTGAAGGTTCCGGGCCACGTGGATGATGTACTGAAGGCCGTCAAGGCATTGAAGAAAAGCAGTCTCAATCCTGCTTGACTCCGCTCTACCGTGGCCTGAGACCGGCTTGACGCCAGCACACAACGAAGCTTTCGGACGCGCATTGTCCTGACGCACCAGTTGTGCATAATGAAACCATGTTGTTGACACCTGCAACTACGCCCCGCGACAAAGCCGCCCTGGTTTCAAGGCGGCTTTTTCACTTCTGGAACCTCACTTTTTAAAGAGAGTCATACGCACTATGCCCTTGCCCCCTGCCCCGACCAAGCGCGCCGCCCTGCTCTCCCCGGACGCGCTCGATGCGCCCGCCCGCTCACCTTCCAGGGGAATGCGAAAGTCTGAAAACGCCGACTCATCTGAAAGACCACCGGTACTTGATCTTTTCGATGGTCGCGCAACCGGCGGCGGCGAACGCCCTGTAGCTTTCAAAGGAAAAGAGCCTGCCAGCCCAGACGAATCGGGCACCAACAGCTATAAAAAAGAGAGTATTTCGGTAGTACCAGCGACGCCAAAGCCAAAAAAGACCAAGTTGATCGGGCCAGCCAAGTTGTTCGTACTGGACACCAACGTGCTGATGCACGACCCCATGTGCCTGTTCCGCTTTGAAGAGCACGACATTTTCCTGCCCATGATCGTGCTGGAAGAGCTCGACGGCCACAAGAAAGGCATGACCGAAGTCGCTCGCAACGCGCGGCAGACCAGCCGATCACTGGACGCGCTGGCGGGTGCGCAGGGCGCTGATATTGCGAAAGGACTGAAGCTCAACACCACCGGTCACCCCGAGGCCGGCGGCTGCCTCCTTTTTCAGACCAAACCGCTTGACTACTCGCTGCCTACCAGCCTGCCCCAGGGCAAGGCCGACAACCAGATTCTGGGTGTAGTCGAAGCGCTGCGCAAAGAATATGCGCAGCGCGAAGTGGTGCTGGTGTCCAAAGACATCAACATGCGCGTCAAGGCCCGTGCTCTCGGCCTGGCGACTGACGATTACCAGAACGACAAAACGCTCGAAGATGGCGACCTTTTGTACTCGGGTTCGCTGGCACTTCCCTCGGATTTCTGGACCCGCCAGAGCAAAACCGTGGAAAGCTGGCAGCAAGGCAGCTACACGTTCTACCGCATCACCGGCCCGATCGTCGCAAGTCTGCTGATCAATCAGTTCGTCTTCTTCGAAGCACCCGGTGAACCGCCTTTGTATGCGCGGGTCACCGAAATCCGCGCCAAAACTGCGGTTCTAAAAACGCTGAAGGATTACAACCATCTGAAAAATGCCATCTGGGGCGTGACCACCCGCAACCGCGAGCAAAATTTTGCGATGAACCTGCTGATGGACCCGGAAGTCGATTTCGTCACACTGGCCGGCACGGCGGGTACCGGCAAGACCTTGATGGCGCTGGCCAGCGGCCTCACGCAGGTGCTGGACGACCGCCGCTACACCGAGATCATCATGACCCGCGCCACGGTGTCGGTCGGCGAAGACATCGGCTTTCTGCCCGGCACGGAAGAAGAAAAAATGGGACCGTGGATGGGCGCGCTGGACGACAACCTCGAAGTGCTCGGCAAGACCGACAGCGGCTCGGGCGAATGGGGCCGCGCCGCCACCAATGAACTGATCCGCTCGCGCATCAAGGTGAAAAGCATGAACTTCATGCGCGGACGTACGTTTTTGAACAAGTACGTCATCATCGACGAGGCGCAGAACCTGACGCCCAAGCAGATGAAGACACTCATCACCCGCGCGGGCCCGGGCACCAAGATCGTGTGCATGGGTAATCTGGCGCAGATCGATACGCCCTACCTCACCGAAGGATCATCGGGCCTGACCTATGCAGTGGATCGATTCAAGGGCTGGCCGCACGGTGGGCACATCACGCTGGCGCGCGGTGAGCGATCGCGCCTGGCCGATTTTGCGAGCGAAGTTTTGTAGCAGTCAAGTCGAGAGTCTGAAACGAAAAAGCCAGTCTGAAAAGACTGGCTTTTTTTAATTCGTCGTAACTTTTGGTGGGCGGTGCAAGTTTCGAACTTGCGACCCCTGCAGTGTGAATGCAGTGCTCTACCCCTGAGCTAACCGCCCC
>JANPFZ010000138.1:0-10226 GCA_031423655.1 Polaromonas sp. | reverse complement strand
TCATGAGTTTGCCCAAATCCTGCAAGTTGGGAAGGCCGTTGAGCATGAAGATACGGTCCATCAGCTTGTCGGCATGCTTCATCTCGCCGATAGATTCCTCGTATTCCTTCTTGGCCAGTTTGTCCAGACCCCAGTGCTTGTACATGCGGTAATGCAAGAAGTACTGGTTAATTGCCGTAAGCTCGTTCTTCAGCTGGGCCTGAAGGTGGCCGATGACCTGTATGTCGCCTTGCATGGTGGCCTTTGATTAGGATTTGGCATTTCATTGTCTGTTAAGCCCCAATTGCCCGCAAGTGATCGAATTTTTATTTTCTGTCCCGCAGTCAGGGGTGCTTGGAGGTGGAAATTAAGTCAAATCGTTCCAGATTCGATGCAGACGGAGATGGTTTCGAATTGTCAAGAAAAATAGCGCTTCAGGCCATATAAAGTCTGGGCCATGAGCTATTTAATTGATAGCTAATAGAGGTCGCTGCCCAGGCTTCTGTCCACCAAGCCCCCGTCAATAGTCCAGACGTTCCGGCCTGATCTCTTGCAGGATGGTTGTCGAGATCTCTTCAATCGACTTCGTGGTGGTGGACAGCCAGCGGATGCCTTCGCGCCGCATCATGGCCTCGGCTTCGTGGATTTCATGACGGCAATTGACCAGGCTGGCATAGGTCGAATTGGGACGACGCTCATTGCGGATTTGCGCCAGCCTTTCGGGCGAAATCGTCAGGCCAAAGATCTTTTTGCGGTGTGGCTTGAGGGCGGGCGGTAACTGGCGTCTATCAAAATCTTCTGGAATCAGCGGGTAGTTTGACGCCTTTAGACCGTACTGCATCGCCAGATATAGCGATGTCGGCGTTTTGCCGCTGCGGCTGACGCCCACCAGAATAACGTCGGAGCGCTCCAGATCCCGGTTGCTTTGGCCGTCGTCGTGTTCGAGTGAAAAATTGATCGCCTCGATGCGGTCGTTGTATGCCTGGCTCTGGGAAGCGTCTGAAAATCGGCCGATCCGGTGGTTGGACTTGACGCCGAGCTCACTTTCCAGCGGCGCCACGAACATGCCGAACATGTCGAGCAGCATGCCGTTGCAATGGGTCTTGATGACGCCCAAGATTTCCATATTCACCAGCGTAGTGAAAACGATGGGCCGTTTGCCCTCAACCTCGGCCGCGTGGTTGATCTGCCGAATCGCCTGATGCGCCTTGTCAACGCTGTCGATAAAAGGCAGCCGCACATGACGCGGCTTCAGTTCGAACTGCGCCAGGATTGCGTTGCCAAAGGTTTCTGCAGTAATGCCGGTGCCATCGGAAATAAAAAACACAGTGCGATCGGTCATGTTGGCCTACTTCTAGTCGTGGAAGCTTCGTACAAGCAGCGTACGAAACGGTAAGGGCAGCGGGGCGGAAATGGTGGTGGTCGCCCTACAATCGTGAGAATTATCCAGCCTTCTCCTCCCTTCTTATTTCTCTCTCCTTTCCGCCTCCTCATGCCCCGCTTCAACCGCCAAAAACAACAACACGGTTGCACGCCGCGCCTGGCTTCGCCTACGCTGGATTCAACGATTTTTAAACCTCCCGGAGTCTTGTTATGTCAACGCAATCTGCCTTGTTTGGAGCGACCGATCTGGTCGTACCGTTTGAAAATCTGAGAATGACCGACGTCGAGGCGGTGGGCGGCAAAAACGCCAGCCTCGGCGAAATGATTTCGCAGCTGCCGACCGGCCCCAAAGGCGTGCAGGTGCCGACCGGTTTTGCGACCACAGCCCATGCCTTTCGCGAGTTTCTGGCTTTCGACGGGCTCGACAAAAAAATCAACGCGGTGCTCGATGCACTGAACACCGATGACGTGCGCGCGCTGGCCGAAGCCGGCAGCAAAATCCGCGCGCTGGTTGAATCCCAGCCCTTTCCCCCGGCCTTTGAAAAAGCCGTTCGCGCCGCATTTGCAACGTTGAGTGCTAGTAGCGACGGGCCGCCCCTGGCAAGCACAGCCCCCACGGGGGGCAGCGAAGCACACGCAGTAGCAAGCATTGGGGCCAACAATCAACCCAGCTTTGCGGTGCGTTCGTCTGCCACCGCCGAGGACATGCCCGACGCATCGTTTGCCGGCCAGCAGGAAACGTTTTTGAATGTGGTTGGCATTGAAGACGTGCTGCACAAGATGAAGGAAGTATTCGGCTCTCTTTACAACGACCGCGCCATCAGCTACCGCGTACACCAGGGCTACGCGCACGCCGACGTGGCGCTTTCGGCGGGCGTGCAGCGAATGGTGCGCAGCGACAAGGGCGCGGCGGGGGTGATGTTCACCATCGACACCGAAAGCGGCTTTGAAGACGTGGTGTTCATCACGTCGAGCTACGGCCTGGGCGAAACGGTGGTGCAGGGCGCGGTGAATCCGGACGAGTTTTACGTTCACAAGCCCATGCTCAAAGCGGGCAAGCGCTCGGTGATCCGCCGCAATCTGGGCTCCAAGCTGCTGCAGATGGAGTTCACCACCGCGGAAGAAAAAAAATCGGGCGGCAAGCTGGTCAAAACCACCGACGTGCCGACCGAGTTGCGCAACCGTTTTTCCCTGAACGATGCAGATGTGGAGCAGTTGGCGCGCTACGCGGTCATCATCGAAGACCACTACGGTCGGCCGATGGATATCGAGTGGGGCAAGGACGGCATCGACGGCCAGCTGTACATCCTGCAGGCGCGGCCTGAAACCGTGAAAAGCCAGTCCAAGGGCAAGCCCGAGCAGCGCTACAAGCTTAAAGGTGTCGGCACCGTGCTGGCAGAAGGCCGCGCTATCGGCCAAAAGATTGGCACCGGGCGAGTCCGCATCGTGCACGACATCAAGGACATGGACCAGGTTCAGCCCGGCGATGTGCTGGTCACCGACATGACCGACCCGAACTGGGAGCCGGTCATGAAGCGTGCCAGCGCCATCGTCACCAACCGCGGGGGCCGCACCTGCCACGCCGCCATCATCGCGCGCGAGCTCGGTATTCCGGCGGTGGTGGGCTGCGGCGACGCCACCAGCCAGCTGAAAGACGGCATGCTGGTGACGGTGAGTTGCGCCGAGGGTGACACCGGCAATATTTACGACGGGCTGCTGGAAACAGAAGTGACGGAGGTGGTGCGCGGTGAGATGCCACCCATCGACATCAAGATCACGATGAACGTCGGTAACCCGCAGCTGGCGTTTGATTTCTGTCAAATCCCCAATCACGGCGTGGGCCTGGCGCGGCTGGAGTTCGTCATCAACAACAACATCGGCGTGCACCCGAAGGCGATTCTGGACTACCCGAATGTGGATGCCGACCTGAAAAAAGCCGTCGAGAGCGTGGCGCGCGGCCATGCGTCTCCACGCGCTTTTTATGTTGACAAGGTGGCCGAAGGCATTGCGACCATTGCGGCGGCTTTCTGGCCCAAGCCGGTGATTGTTCGCCTGTCGGACTTCAAGTCCAACGAATACCGCAAGCTGATCGGCGGTTCGCGTTACGAGCCGGAAGAAGAAAACCCGATGTTGGGCTTTCGCGGCGCGTCGCGCTACCTGAGCCCTGATTTTGGCGAAGCTTTCGCCATGGAATGCGAGGCGATGAAGCGCGTGCGCAACGAGATGGGACTTAGCAATGTCGAAGTCATGGTGCCCTTCGTTCGCACGCTGGCCCAGGCAGAAAAAGTCACCAACCTGCTGGCGCTGCATGGCCTCAAACGCGGTCAGGACGGCCTGCGCGTCATCATGATGTGCGAAGTGCCGAGCAATGCCGTACTGGCCGATCAGTTCCTGGAATACTTTGACGGCTTCTCGATTGGCTCCAACGATTTGACCCAGCTCACGTTGGGACTGGACCGAGATTCGGGCCTGGAGGTTCTGGCGAGCGACTTTGACGAACGCGACCCAGCCGTCAAGGCCTTACTGAGCCAGGCGATTCAGGCTTGCCGGCGTCAGGGCAAGTACGTAGGGATTTGTGGTCAGGGACCGAGCGACCATCCCGACTTCGCGCAGTGGTTGAAAGAAGAGGGCATTGGTTCAATCTCTTTGAACCCTGACACCGTGATTGATGCCTGGAGGCGCCTCGCCAATTAGGTTGTTGAGCGGCACTGTAAAAAGGGATGACCTCGGGAAAACCCTGGGGCGCTGAGTTCGTTCGTTGCAGGAAATTCGCACGCTCTCCGCTGACAATAAAAATTCATCCTACAAATCCATTTGTTGTCATCCATGCTCGTTGTTGCCACCACCTTCAAACTGCTTGCGGAAATAGCTCTATTTGCATTGGCGGGCCAATGATTTTGGGCTGGCTGGCGGGTAAGGGCAAAAACACCAATCCGTTCTACCGCGTGATGCAACTGGTGGGCAAGCCCTGTATGCTGGCTCCGCGCTGGCTCTCGCCGCGTGTCGTGCTCGACCGGCATCTTCCGTTGGTGGCGGTGTTGCTTGTCGCTTTGACCTGGCTGGTGGCGACTGTCGGCAAGGTCAGCATTTGCCTCAAGATTGGCGTGGCGCTGTGCCGGTGAAGACGGCCTGGTGGTCATGGTTGACCCTTCAGCTTCTGCGGATACATGCGGTGCTGTTGCTGGCTATGGGTCGCAGCAATGCCGCGCTGGCTCGCTTCGACCGGCTACTCCAGCTTCGGCCGCTCGACTGCCATGCGCTGGCAAGCCAGGCGCACATTCACGCACAACGGGGAAGTTTTGACGAGGCCGTCAACAGCCTGTGTCTGCTCACACAAACCCGCCCGCAAGACGCTGCTGGCTGGTTCAATCTGGGCTACGCCTTGCAGCAGCTCGGTGAGCAAGGCCAGGCCGGGGTCGCGTTTCGCCAGGCGTTGGCGATGGACCCGCGAATGGACCGAGCCTGGTACGGCCTGGCGCTGGTTTTGATGGATTTGCGGCAGTATCAGGAGGCCGCCGATGCGCTTGAAAACACCACAGCTCTGCAACCTATGAGCCCGCATGGCTGGTTCAGGCTGGCGCAGGTTCGGCAGGCTCTGAATCAGCACGATGAAGCGGTCAACATCGCCTTGCACCTGCGTGAGTTTGAACCGAAGGTGGCCGCGCAGCTGGAGCGGGCGCTTGGCGTGGGTCTACCTTTTAGCCCCTGTCACCAAGGCCGTGGCGCGTCCGTCGTCGCGGCTCGCGCATCCCGCCATGCAGCTTGACGACAAGCATCGCCGCTACTGGCGCAGAAACCAGATCGTCATTGCAACCCTGCTGTTGATCTGGTTCACTGTGACCTTTGGCGTCAGCTATTTCGCACGATTCCTCAGCTTCAATTTCTTTGGCTGGCCCTTCAGTTTCTGGATGGGTGCGCAAGGCGCCTTGCTGGTTTATGGCCTGATCATCGGTTTTTATGCCTGGTACATGAACCGCCTGGACATCGAATGCGGCGTAGCAGAGGACGACTGAGCCGTGGCCAGGTTCCTTGCTTCAAGAGAAAGCGATGTTGAATCGGGCCAGCAGTTCAAGGCGGGGCTTGATCGTGTGTATCGCTGGTACACGCTGGGCTTGCTGAGCTTTGTGGCTATGCTCGCCATGTTGGAGCGAATGGGCCTGCCGCGCTTGTGGATCGGCTTTGCATTTTTGCTGGCACCGATCGGTTTGTACGCCGGTATCGGCATCATGAGCCGCACCACCGATGCAGCCGAATACTATGTCGCTGGCCGCCGCGTGCCGGCCATCTACAACGGCATGGCCACAGGGGCCGACTGGATGTCTGCCGCCTCGTTTATTGGCCTGGCCGGCACGCTTTACCTGACCGGCTACAGCGGGCTGGCTTTCATCATGGGCTGGACCGGCGGCTATTGCCTGGTGGCGCTGGTGCTGGCGCCTTATCTGCGAAAGTTTGGCCAGTTCACGATTCCTGATTTTCTGGCTGAGCGCTACGGCGGGCACATCCCCCGGCTGATCGGCGTTGGCGCAGCCATCCTTTGCTCGTTTACCTACCTGGTGGCGCAGATTTACGGCGTCGGGCTCATTACTTCGTATCTCACCGGTGTCGCCTTTGAACTTGGAATTTTTTTGGGCTTGGGCGGTATTTTGGTGTGCTCTTTTCTGGGCGGCATGCGCGCTGTAACGTGGACGCAGGTGGCGCAGTACATCATCCTGATGCTGGCCTATCTGATTCCGGTGGTCTGGTTGTCTGTGAAGCAAACGGGCGTGCCGGTGCCGCAGCTGGTGTACGGCTTTCAACTCGAAAAAGTCACCGCCAAAGAGAAAGAGCTGGCAACAGACCCCAAAGAGCTGGAGGTGCGCAGCATTCTCAGTCAGCGCTCCGCCGCGTTGGCCCAAAAAATTGAGCAACCGGGCGTTTCATTGGTGGCCGACCGGCTGGCTGCCAGCCTGAAGGTCGAACAACTGAAAGGCAGCAATGCATCCGTCGCTGAGGTCTCGTCAGCGGGCAAGGCGCTGGCGACCATGCCCAAAGACGAGGCAACGGCGCGCAGGGCGTGGACGGCGGCCAAGGCAGCGGCGGACATTAAATCGCAGCCACTCAATGGCATGCCGCCGCACGCAGCTCAGTTTGCCGGGAACCCCAACGGCACGCCGAATGAGCAGATGATTTACGACATATCGCGCCGCAATTTTCTTGCGCTGGTTTTCTGCCTGATGATCGGCACCGCCGCCTTGCCGCACATTCTGGCCCGCTATTACACCGTGCCCAGTGTGCGCGAGGCGCGCCAGTCAGTGACCTGGTCGCTGTTCTTTATCTTCCTGCTGTATTTCACAGCACCAGCTCTGGCCGTGCTGGTGAAGTACGAAATTTTCACAGTGCTGGTGGGTACGCCATTTGACAGTTTGCCTGCCTGGGTACATGCCTGGAACAAGATTGACCCGGCGCTTCTTTCGGTGACTGACGTCAACAAGGACAACATCCTGCAGCTCAACGAAATGACTATCGGCGGCGACATCATTGTGTTGTTGACACCGGAGCTGGCTGGCCTGCCGTATGTCATTTCCGGTCTGGTGGCGGCTGGCGGGTTGGCGGCAGCGCTGTCAACGGCAGACGGTTTGCTGCTGACGATTGCCAACGCGCTGGGCCACGACGTCTATTACAAGATGATCGACCCGAACGCCTCAACAGTCAGCCGGGTCACCGTATCCAAAATCCTGCTGTTGGTGGTGGCGTTGCTGGCCGCTTACGTGGCGGCCCAAAAACCGGCCGACATTCTCTTTTTGGTTTCGGCTGCATTTTCTTTTGCCGCAGCGTCGTTTTTCCCTGCGCTCAGCCTGGGCATCTTCTGGAAACGCGCGACGGGGACGGCAGCCGCGCTGGGCATGGTGGCTGGCCTTGGCGTGACTTTTTACTACATGCTGACGACTCAGCCCGGTTTGAGATCGCTTTTTGGCATCACATCATCTGTGGAGCTGTGGTGGGCAATTGAGCCGATTTCTGCTGGAATTTTTGGCGTGCCAGTAGGTTTTGCGGTCATTGTGCTGGTGAGCCTGGTTACCCGGCCGCCAAGTCAGCGAACGCTGGATCTGGTGGATCATGTCCGCTATCCTGACTTGAAGACGCTCTAGCAAGCTATAATCGTGGGCTTCGCCTTGCTGCACCTTTCACGACGCTGGGGCAGCTTTAATCAACCACAAGGAGAGTTTATGCGTCATTACGAGATCGTCTTGCTGATCCATCCTGATCAAAGCGAGCAAGTCCCAGCCATGCTGGAACGTTACAAGGGCATGATTACCGCAGGCGGTGGTACGGTGCATCGCGTTGAAGACTGGGGCCGTCGTCAGTTGATCTATCTGATCCAGAAGCTCGCCAAAGCCCACTACCTTTGCATCAACATCGAAGCCAGCCAGGCCGTGATGGAAGAAATTGAACACGCGTTCAAGTTCAACGATGCCGTGCTGCGCCACCTGACCGTGGTGAAGAAAAAGGCTGAAACCGGTCCTTCGCTGATGATGCGCAACGTCGAACGCGAAGAAGCCCGTAAAACCCAACAGGCGGAATACGCCGCGTCGTAAGACGTCGCAACGTTGTTGAACGCCTCGCTGCTGCGCTAAACAGAAAGTAGTGAACCACGTTGAACTGACCGCGTGCATTGCCGAGGCCAAGCCTCTTCGCTACACGCCTGCGGGCATCCCGGCTTCCAACTTCGTTCTTGAACATGAGTCCGAGATTGTCGAAGGTGGTGTCGCCAGACAAGTCAAGTTAACGCTTAAAGCCGTTGCTTTTGGATCGCTGGCCGAACAGACAGGTCAGATTCCTTTAGGTAGCCGTTTCAGATTTACTGGTTTTTTGATCAATGCGCGTACCAGCAAAAGTGTTGTTTTCCATATCCTAGCTTTTAGTCAAGTTTCTGAACAAGAACTGAACCCAATTTAAGGAGTCCATCATGGCCGGACCAAAACGTTTTAACAAAGACAAGCGCCCCAAGCGCAATACCCAATCCCTGCTGTTCAAGCGCAAGCGCTTTTGCCGCTTCACCGCTGCAGGCGTCGAAGAAATCGACTACAAAGACATCGACACCCTGCGTGACTTCGTCTCTGAAAACGGCAAGATCATTCCCGCACGCCTGACCGGTACTCGCGCGATTTTTCAGCGTCAGATCAACACCGCCGTCAAGCGCGCTCGCTTTCTGGCGATGCTGCCGTACAGCGACCAGCACCGTAGCCTGTAAGGAGCACGAACATGCAAATTATTCTGCTCGACAAAGTTGTGAACCTCGGCAATCTGGGTGAAGTCGTCCGCGTTAAAGACGGCTACGCACGCAATTTTCTGATTCCTTCCGGCCGCGCCCGCCGCGCGACCGATGCCAATAAGGCCGAATTTGAAGCCAAGCGCGTTGAACTCGAAAAAGCAGCCGCTGCCAAGCTGGCCGAATCACAGGCCCAAGGCGCAAAGCTCGGCGGCACCACCGTCAAGCTGACGCAAAAAGCCGGTGTTGACGGTCGCCTGTTCGGCTCCGTCACCAACCACGACATCGCCGCCGAATTGACCAAGCAGGGATTCGTTGTTGCCAAGTCGCAAATTCGCATGCCTGTCGGCCCGCTGAAGACCACCGGTGACCACGCGGTCAGCGTGGCGCTACACACCGACGTGCTGGTTGATATCACCGTCACGGTGCTCGGCGAAACTGCTTAAGTCTTTTCATAAGTAGTCCTTGCTGATCAAAAAGCCGCTCTTAGGAGCGGCTTTTTTCATGGGCGCGCCAGATGACATCTTGTACACAACCACAGGCTGCATTTCCACCCGATTTGCACTGGTTATCCACACACTTGTCCAAAGCGCATTGATGCGGGCAGCGTACCATTTACAGCTCCAAGGAAACCCATGTCTGCCCTGATCTCCAACTTCGACGACCCCCGCTACAGCGCCGACCGGCAGATCGCGCAGCTCCGCATTCCTCCCCACTCGATTGAAGGTGAGTCCAGCGTGTTGGGCGGTCTGCTGCTGGACAACGGCGCCTGGGACCGAGTCGGCGACCTGCTGACCGATGTGGACTTTTATCGCCGGGAGCACCAGCTGGTTTACGCGGCCATCGGCAAGCTCATCAACGCCACCAAACCGGCCGACATCATCACGGTGTACGAAGAGCTGCAAAACGCCGGCAATGCCGAAGACGTGGGTGGCCTGAGCTACCTCAACGCGCTGGCGCAGTATGTGCCGAGTGCGGCCAACATTCGTCGCTATGCCGAGATCGTGCGTGAGCGCTCCATCCTGCGCAAGCTGGTCAGCGCCAGCGACGAAATTGCCACCAACGCCTTCAGTCCTCAGGGCAAGTCCGTCGCTACCATCCTCGACGAAGCCGAACAGAAAATCTTCAAAATCGGCGAGCAGGGCTCGCGGATGAAAGAGGGCTTTCAGAGCATGGACACGCTCGTCGTCAGCCTGCTCGACCGCGTCACCGAAATGTCGGAGAACCCGAACGATGTGACCGGTGTACCGACCGGATTTTACGACCTCGACCGTATGACTTCGGGGTTTCAGGCCGGCGATCTGGTGATTCTGGCCGCCCGCCCATCAATGGGTAAAACCGCGCTGGCCATCAACATCGCCGAGCACGTAGCCCTCAACGAAGGCCTGCCGGTAGCTGTGTTTTCGATGGAGATGGGCGCCTCGCAACTCGCGGTGCGAATCGTCGGCTCCATCGGTCGCATTGATCAGAGCAATCTGCGAACCGGCAAGCTTTCTGATGAAGAGTGGCCGCGTTTGACCGAAGCGATTGAAAAGCTGCGCAACATTTCGCTGCACATCGACGAGACGCCAGGCCTGACCGTCAGCGAGCTACGCGCCAACGCCAGACGCCTGGC